>JAFGNQ010000345.1 GCA_016926925.1 Candidatus Aminicenantota bacterium | reverse complement strand
TCCAATGGCTGAAAAGGCTCGACCTCCTCGTCGAATCTTTCCGCCATGTCAAAAACAAAGATTTAAGAGCCGTCATTATCGGAGAAGGACCGGAAGAGAAAAACCTTAGGCAGAAAATCGCCGCCTACAACTTGGAGAAGCGCATCGAACTGATCGGAAAATCAGATGAGAAATCCGTGATTTCTCATTATGCAAGGTGTCGCGCCGTATTCTTCGCTCCCTTAAGAGAAGATTACGGATTCGTAACAGGAGAGGCTTTTTCCAGCAGAAAAGCCGTGATTACGGCTATTGATAGCGGGGGGCCGCAAGAACTTGTTAAAAAAAGCCAAGCCGGGTATATCCTGCCGGCGGATCCGGAGAAAATCGCAGAGAAACTCGATGCCGTCGCCGAAAGTGAGTCTCTCGCCATACAATTGGGAAATTTAGGATTCCGTTTCATCTCCCAAGTCACGTGGGAGGACACGATCAGACGACTCGTCATCGTTTGAGTCTCGCCTCTTGAATCAAGAATACATACCAGCTTCTATGAAGGGCTTTAACATTGACAAAAGGCATTGCTCGCTCCAATTCGTTTTCATCGAAGACTCCTCCACCTCCCAAGCGACTCAAACGAACGGTGTCCCGCTCTCGCTTTCTCTCTGCGGCTATGCAACTCATACTGACGATTGCTTGTTGGTTCATGTACAAATGAGTATCTAAGCTTGTAAAAAACACAACAAAATGAATCCGAAGGTATGGATGAAGCGAATTTGAAGATTCTGAACTGAGCGGAACCTCCCTTCGGATTCATATACATCCTCTTTTTTAAGTACTCATTTGTGCGATGAACCAGCTCCATTACGGAAACGGGAGTGCATCCTCTATTCTGATATCTCTGGCGTTTCGATACTTGGTGTGGTAGACTTCTGCAAACGCGGATAATTCTGTGATCTTGAGCCCTGGCGATCCACAAAACGAAAACCATGAGAATCATCGTTGCCACATCTGACGTCCCCTTCATCGAAGGCGGCCATCTCACCATAGCCCAAAGCACGGTCCGAGCCCTAAATGAATACGGCCACCAAGCTGAAATGGTCTTGACACCGCAAAACAGGTTCGGACGGCAGGTGCAAGCCTACATTGCCAACCGTTGCTACGATCTAGCCGAGGATGGCCTTGGAAGAAAAATCCAGCAAGTCATTTCGCTCCGGTTTCCAAGTTATGCCGTGAAACACCCCCGGCACGTCTGTTGGCTCAACCATCGAATGAGGGAATATTACGATGGGTGGGAATCCCTGAAATCGGATCTTGATGCGACGGCAAGAATCAAAGAAAGCGTCAGGCGGGCTGTGGTCAAAGCAATGGACACATATCTTTTGAAACACAACGTGACCAAGCTCTATGCATTATCAGAGACCGTTCGCAACCGCTTACAAAGATGGGGCAAAATACAATCCACAGTTCTCTACCCGCCACCGCCGCAGAGAGCATACCGCACGGAGTCTCACGAGAATTTTATCTTAGCTGTGTCGAGGCTCCATAAGTTGAAAAGGATGGATCTGCTGATCGAATCCTTCAGGTATGTCAGGAATGTGGAATTGAAAGCGGTTATCATCGGAGAAGGCCCGGAAGAAACCAGACTTAAGGAACAGATTAAGGACTCCAACCTGGAGGCTCGCATCAAACTGATCGGGAAGTCTGATGAGGAATCCCTCATCTCCCATTTAGCTAGGTGCCGTGCTGTGTTTTTCGCTCCGATCCGAGAAGACTACGGATTTGTCACGGGAGAGGCTTTTTCAAGCAGAAAAAGCGTGGTGACGACAGAGGACAGCGGTGGTCCGGCAGAACTGGTAAAACAGAGTCAAGCTGGCTTTATTCTTTCCCCGGATCCGAAGCAAATCGCGGAAAAATTGGATGAGTTGTCAGAAAACAAAAATATGGCCATGAAAAAAGGGCAGGACGGATTCGAATTTATATCGAAACTGACCTGGGAAGACACCGTCAAAAAGCTCGTTCTCGCATAGAATTCTGATTCCTCCTGTGGTAGACTGCAGTAAAACTGGATGATTCACGAGTCGAGGTTGTTGCAGCGTCAAGGAAGCCGCTTATGAAGCTGTATTGAAATACCGCGAATGGGCTGCAATGAAGCTGATGCGGTAAGATCGTCTTGCCGGAAGTAAGAACTGCCGATGATTAGAAATCAAGTCTTAGGAATTGTAGTATCGGCAGTCCTTATGAATCATCCAGGTCATTTATCTCAAGAAAGGGAGTGAGCTATGACGGAAAAAATACCCTATGTTCCCGACATCACCCCCTACAAGGATGTCACGCTCAAAGCTGTAATTCTGGGAGCTATTTTTGGAGCAGTTTTTGGTTCGGCCAATGCCTATCTTGGTCTGCGTTCGGGTCTTACGATCTCGACGGCGATACCTCTGGCTGTAATTTCGGTAGCTATCCTGCGTTTACTGACACCGATCCTGGGAAAAAGCACTATTCTCGATGCCAACATCGCCCAAACCACGGGATCAGCCAGTTCCTCCTTGGCTTCTGGATTGATATTCACCATTCCCGCTCTTTTCCTATGGGGTTTCAATCCAAGTGTCTTCAAAATGGGCACATTAGCCTTATTCGGCGGTATCCTCGGTGTTCTCTTTATGGTTCCCCTGAGAAAAGCGCTTATCGTCAAGGAACACGGCGTGCTTCCCTACCCCGAAGGAACCGCTGCAGCTCAAGTTTTGATCTCTGCCGAGGCTGGCGGAGCAAAAGCAAGGAATGTCTTTATTGGATTTGGAATCGGAGTAATCTATAAATTTTTTCAGCGCTTCCTCCAATTATGGCCTGAGAGCATCCATCTGAAGCTTCCTGTGCTGAAAAAAGCCAAATTTGGCGGAGACACGACACCGGCTCTTTTGGGAGTGGGTTATATTTTAGGCCAGCGAATAGGGGGCATCATGGTAGCCGGAGGAATCCTGTCCTGGTTGGGGCTTATCCCCCTTATCGCCTATTTCGGAGAGAGCATCGATATCCCCCTGTTTCCCGAAAAAACTTTGCCCATCGCACAAATGACGGCCGAACAGATATGGGACAAGTATATCCGTGTCATAGGTGCGGGCGCTGTCGCTGTCGCCGGTATCATCACCATCATCAAATCATTGCCGACTATGTACAACTCACTCAAGGCAGGTATCACTGATATCTCTTTGGGGAGGAAAAAGCTCCGGGCACAAACGAGAAGAACGGACACGGACCTGTCTTTCACAATTCTAGGCATAGGAATTCTTGTCATTTTCGTCCTGATCGTTCTCTCTCCGCAGGTTGTCGGTTTCAGTACCTCCATCTTCGTCAGGGTGATTGCCTCACTGTGTATCATTTTCTTCGTTTTTTTGTTTGTGACTGTTTCATCCCGCATAGTCGGCATGGTCGGAGTTTCATCGAATCCGACATCAGGCATGACCATCGTCACGCTCCTTGGAACAAGCCTGCTTTTTGTTGCCCTGGGTTGGACCGACCTTCTCGGACAAGCCACAGCTTTGACAGTCGGCACGGTTGTTTGCGTCGGCGCTTCTGTTGCAGGAGACATCTCTCAAGACCTGAAAGCCGGCTATATCATCGGTGCCACTCCTAAGCGGCAGCAGACAGCCGAGCTAATAGGTGTCCTGACTTCGGCATTTGCCGTTGCTGCTGCCATCTGGCTGCTCGGAAAATCCTTCACCTTCGGATCACAGACCTTAGCCGCTCCTCAAGCAGTGTTGATGAAGACCGTGGTAGAAGGGGTTCTCGGAGGAGATCTTCCCTGGGGTCTCGTTCTTATTGGAGGTTCATTCGCTGTCGTGTCTGAGCTTCTCAGGATTCCCTCCCTGCCACTGGCGGTCGGGATCTACCTTC
>JAFGNQ010000052.1 GCA_016926925.1 Candidatus Aminicenantota bacterium | reverse complement strand
CGTCATGAGCCTGGAACTCCGGGATCTGTCCGCGGAAAAGATCCGGTCACTTTTTGAAGAGATACAAAGAGAAGCTCGGAAGATCGCCAATGAGACGGAGACGAACATTGCCTTTTCCGTTATAGATGCCATGGCCGTGCCTGCACCCACGGATGCTGGAATCAGGAAGAATATCGCGGACTCTGCCGAAGATTTGGGTCTTAAAACGCTCTTTATGCCAAGCGGCGCAGGACACGATGCTCAGGATATGGCTAAAATCGCACCCACTGGGATGATCTTCATCCCCAGCGTAGGGGGCATCAGTCATTCGCCGAAGGAGTTTTCAAGGATCGAAGACATAACCAACGGTGTCAACGTTCTCCTTCACACCATCCTAAGAATAGATGCGGAAAACCGCCCATGAAACTGTCAAAGAAAATACCGGTATTTTCAGCTGGTAGTATAGGCGTCGTTCTCCCAACCTGATATCTATTCGTTCTTTTTCAGATCTGCATCTCGAACGGCTTTAAACTCCGTTCCTTCTCTCCAACCGGGGAAAGCGGCTTCGCTGCTCAGCTTGTACCCCACTTTAAACAAGAGGCGGAGGTCATCGATGGCTCCGGAGAGGTCCCAATTGGGGTCGAATTCGTCCGAAGTCTTGTGATAATTCTCGGATAGATATTTTTCCTTTTGTGCGCGCGTCCAATCCTTTCCGTGCTCTACGTGCTCGTTGCCCGTACCGGCATAAAGAGCGGGGACGCCCTGTTTGGCAAAGCTGAAGTGGTCGGATCGGTAAAAAGATCCTTTCTCGGGTGTGGGATTCGGCTCTACACGCCGTCCTTGTTCTGCGGCTGCTTCTATCAGATAGCTGTCGAGTTCCGACTTTCCGAAGCCGACGACCGTGATATCTTTCATCGGCCCGTAGATGTTCAAAGCGTCCATGTTGATTGCGGCAACGGTTTTGGAAGTCGGGTAGATTGGATGCGTGGCATAATAGAGAGAACCGAGCAGCCCCTGCTCTTCACCCGTCACGGCCAGAAAAGCTATCGATCTCAAAGGAGGGGATCCGAGCTTCTGAAAGGCTTTTGCCAACTCGATCAATCCGGCTGTTCCTGTTGCGTTATCGAGAGCTCCATTGTAAATCTGATCTTCTTCGAGAGATGTGTCGATTCCGAAGTGATCCCAATGAGCCATGTAAAAGATATACTCATCTGCGCGGTCCGTACCGGGGATGACCGCAATGACATTTCGGGATACGGACTCTCGGATCGTGTTGTTCATCGTGAGTGCTGCGGTCAGGCCGAGAGGAATTGCCTTGAAGCCGCGGTTTGTCGCTTGAACTTTCAACTCTTCGAGGCTCTGTCCGGCCTCCTTGAGGATTTCTTTAGAGGCATCCAAGGTCAGCCACCCTTCCACAGCGCACCGGGACATGTTATTGTCATCGCTGATCAGATTGAACTTCGGGCCTGTAAAGCTGTTTGTGACGACTCCCCATCCGTATGCGGCCGGCTCTGTTTCGTGGATAATGAAGGCGCCTGAAGCCCCCTGCCGTGCAGCCTCTTCATATTTATACGTCCAGCGTCCGTAGTAGGTCATGGCCCGGCCCGTGAAAAAGTCAGGATCTTCAGTAGCAAAGCCAGGGTCGTTGACCAAGATGAGCACTGTTTTTCCTTTCACATCGATTCCTTCATAGTCGTTCCAATCGTATTCCGGCGCTACAATGCCGTAGCCCACAAAAACCATTTCAGAGTTTGAGAGGGAGACTTCTTCGATAACTCTCAAGGTCAGTGCGGTAAAGTCGTCCTTAAAGGCATATTTTTTTGTCCCGCTGGAGCCTTTGATAGCCAGGCTTTCCGTCGGGATCGAATTGATCTCCACCATCGGAACATCCTGAAAAAAACTCTCACCATTTCCCGGCTTGAGCCCGAGCTGTATGAATTCTTCTTTCAGAAAGTTCACCGTCAGTTCTTCTCCTTTGGAGGCCGGTGCGCGTCCTTCGAATTTATCCGAGGAGAGAACCTCCGTGTTTTTCGCCAGCTCATCCGCCGTTATACTTGCCAGTGCTGCATCAAGGTCATGCCCTTTTTCGGCGCAAGAGGAAAAAATAAAGGCGGATACCGCTATTAAAGCGACGACAATCCCTTTGTTGATCATATTTTGCTCTCCTTAACGAAAACTAACTCGGATTATCCACAAAAACATTGATGGTTTTTGTGGATTGTCCAGTTCAAGAGGCTTTGAAATATCACTGTAGCCGAAAAAAGTCAAGCCTCTTGGCAGACTCCGCAAGACTAAAATGGCTGTTTGCAGCGGGATAGATAAGTTTACTTGATTTTATTGTGGAAGTTACTATGCTCCCAAAACCGAACCACTCTGCTGGACTCATTCCTTTCAAAAACGACTTCAGCACCGAGAGTCTCATCCTTGCGCAAACGGCGGAATGTGTCGCCCTCGATGTGTTTCAGCAGCCCCATCCCTTGAGCCGGATTTCCGGAGGGGAGCCCGAAAATTGCCAATTTTCCCTCCCAGGGAAGAATAGCCGTCTCTCCCCCCCACGGTTGTGCGCTGTAAAGGCCTGTATAATCTTCGAAGTCAACCGTTGATATTTCCTTCTTGTCGCCGTCAGCGACTTTCTTCAGAATATTTCTCATGCCTTCCGCATATCTACCCGGGGAGACACCACACGCATTGATCATGACAATGAAGGCCTGTTTTTTGTGAGGATCGATATTCAAGATACTCGAGTAGCCTGGACAACCTCCCGAGTGGCCGACCATTGACCGGCCATCCACTTCGCTCACAACAAAGCCCAAACCCCAGGTGGTTTTCCAATCAGGATCCACCCAATGCACACGGTGCATTTCCCGGAGGGTTGATGCTTTGAGAATTTCTTTTCCGCCCTTTTCCAGAAGACGAAATTGCCAGGAGGCGAATCCGGCCAAGTCTTCGACTGTCGAAGAAAAACCGGCAGCTGGGGCAATACCTTTGGCTTGGAAAAAGGGGAGCATGTCGCGTGTGCCGTCACGCTTAAGAGCGGAGTATCCTGTGGCCAATTCCCCTCTCCATAGGGATTCCGGAAGTTCCGGGCGCGTTGCCGCCAGCTTCAATGGCTTCAGTATATTTTCCTGAACATACTGTTGGTAGGGAACTCCCGAGACTTGGGCAACGATCTCTCCCAGCAGTGTCAGCCCGAGGTTGCTGTATTGAAAATACGTGGAGGGAGGGTAAAGGGTTTCCTGGGTGCCGAGCTTGGCTTTGACCTGCTCTTGGGTGGGAAAGGGGAAGTCGGGTAAAGACCAATAGGGATAGTCTGACTCCCTGGGAAGACCGGACGAATGGGTGAGGAGGGATCGAATGGTTATGGGCCCGGTTTCCGGGAACTGCTGCTTGAGGTTAAACCAGGGGAGGTGATCCGACACATGGTCTTCGAGCCTGAGCTTCCCGGCGTCGCGGAGCTGCATTATGGCAACAGAGGTGAACAATTTGGAGATGGAACAGATGCTGTAGATGGTATTGGGAGATGAAGGAACTTTTTTTTCTAGATCGGTCATCCCGTAGCCTTTACTCCAGAGCATTTCCTGATCCGTAACTATAGCAGCCGAAATGCCTGGCAGATGGTCGTAGTCGCGCTGAGCCTCAAGCCATGTGTCGATCAATCGGATGGCTTCGGAATAATCGGGCTGTTTTTGTTCTTCGGATAACGAAGGAAAAGCGCATATGAAAACTAAAAGAAGAAGAAAAATTGGGATAGAAACGAGCATCCTTTTCATGTTTGCCTCCTATTGAAAACCTTCATGGAATGATTTGACTTTCCATTATTTCCATTCACTGACACTTTGAAATGAGGGTATCACACCCAAAACGGCGAGGTCAACAGTCCTGGCGAAAAGAGCCGATGCAAGGACCCTGCGATAACGCCGGCGGATGCATCGTTTCTCCGGAATGTCTTAAGAATTGACTTTCAGGACTTAAGGCATTAAAGTGGAGGCCATTAGTCCGGATCATTCACGATTTGAGATAAATTTGGTTATTTTTATTTGAACAATTCAGATGAGATGAAAGGCGATCAACTCATGAAAGAAATCATAACGAGACGCGATTTTATCCGCGGAACCTCGTATGCCGTTCTGGGCACGGCCATCGGTTTATCCGCTCAAAGACCTAAAAAGTCCAGGGTTGTGCTCGTTCGCCATCCCGATGCGGTGGATGACGACTATGCAATCAACGCTGAAGTCATCCAAAATATGTTCGATGAAGGTGTCGTACGGCTCTTTGACGCCAAGGGCCCTGCCGATGCGTTTCAGAAAATCGTCAAGCCTGGGGAAATCGTGGGAATCAAGAGCAATGTCTGGTCTTATTTGCCGACGCCCCCTGAGTTGGAGCAGGCCATCGTCAAACGCCTCGAGGATGCGGGCATCAAAAAAGAGAACATAGGAATCGATGACCACACCGTGAAGACGAATCCCATTTTTCAGAACTCCACGTCCCTGATCAATGTCAGACCTCTGCGCACCCATTATCTTGCCGGCATAAGCGGTGTTATGAAAAATTATATTATGTTCGCCGACTCCCAGCCGGCCTATCATTCGAACAGTTGTGCCAACCTGGGTGCGCTCTTTAACTTGCCTATGGTCAAAGGGAAGACCCGGCTGAACGTTCTCTGCGTCTTGACGCCGCAGTATCATGGCCGTGGCCCCCACCATTTCAGCCGCCGTTATGTCTGGAATTACAAAGGTTTGCTTTTCAGCCAGGATCCTGTCGCCATTGATGCCATCGGCCTGCGCCTTATCATGGCCATGCGTACCAGGAAGCTGGGAAAAGAACGTGCCGTCCCTCCTGTGCCCAAACATATCGAAGAAGCCGATGTCAAACACGGAATCGGTACGAGTGATATCAACAAGATTGAGCTGATAAAACTGGGATGGGAAGAGGATATCCTGATCTGAGCTTCTTCTCGTAAGGAGAATTTCCGATGAAATCTCAAAAAGCCATAATTTTGCTGGGTATTGCTTTGTTGATTTTCATTTTTCTGAGCTGTGGAGGCGGAGCTTCTCGATCAGAGCTCCGATATGTCAGTTCACTCTTGTGGACAAAAGCCTACGACATATCTCTTAGCGATGGATATGCCTACTGTGCTTTTCGCAACGGGCTCGTCATCCTCGATGTATCCGATAAAACGGCCCCACATTTTGTATCGCAATTGTTTTTGGGCGGGGGATTCGGTATCGATGTCAAAGATACACTCGCCTGTGTCGCTGCGGGGAAAAAAGGACTCAAAATTATCGATGCAGCTTCCCCGGAGTCTCCGAGGTTGATAGGAGAAATCGCTACGCCCGGCGAATCCAGATGTGTTGTCATGAAAGACGATCTTGCCTATTTAGCGGATGGATCGTCCGGTCTGCATGTTTTCGACATAAGCAATCCTTCCTCTCCATCCTTGATATTTTCGCTGGATACGCCCGGAGATGCCTTGGGAATTGCCGTCACGGATGATTTGGTGTTGGTAGCCGATGGAGAAGCAGGTTTGCAGATCTTTGATATCAAAGAATCTCAGGCTCCAAAGCTCATTCAATCATTCGACACGTCCGGCACCTCTGAGAGCGTCGTTGTTTCCGGGAATTTCGCCTATGTGGCCGATGGGGATGCCGGCCTCCAGGTCCTCGATATCAGCGATCCGTCCAAGCCTGTGCCGGCAGCGACGTTCATAACATCTGGCTATGCCAGGGGGGTCGCCGTTGATAACGATCGGCTCTGTGTGGGAAATCTTTATGACGGAGCTTTCAAGATTGTCGATATCGGCAATCCCGTACAGCCTTCTCTTTTGGCCACATTCAAGCATACCATCTACAATGAAGCCTATGGAGTCGCTCTGGATGGGGATTTTGCCTACATCGTCGATTATTTCGCCGGCATTCACATCCTCTCTGTAAAAGATCCCTCTAAACCGGAGCTATCCGGCGTGTACTACACACCCGCCTCGATTATCGATACCTGTGTTCAAGGTGATTACGCCTATTCCGTAGGCAATATGTCGGGTTTGAAGGTCATCGACATTACCGATCCCGCTTCCCCTTCGGTCGCCGGCTCTTATGCCCAGCTCCCAGATGCCAGTGAGCGTAATTATTCCAAATTCCTGGGGACGATCATCCGTCTCAGAAATATCCAATCGCAAGCCGTAAAAGACAATTTTGTGTTTCAAACAGGCCGTGGAGGCCTGGCTGTCTACGATACGACTCGGCTCAATGATATCAAAAGCATAAAAGTCCTCCGGCTTCCCGGAGTGACGCGGAAAGCGGTCTTGAAAGACAATCTGTTGTACATTACGTCGGATCATTCCGGCCTGCACATCGTCGATGTCTCCGATCCCAAAAACGCTGCGTTGATGGGTTCGTTTGAAATGAAGGGATTTGCTTACGGTTTGGCTGTAGCCGGCAATTACGCCTACATCGCCAACAGCGATACCGGCATCCACATCGTGGATGTTAGCGACCCTGCTTCACCTGAGCTCATGACCACCATCACGACTCCCGGGCTGCCTTATGGCGTGGATATCAGCGGTACTCTTGCCTATGTGGCGGATGGAGAAGAAGGCCTTCAAATACTGGATGTCAGCGATCCTGCCTCGGTGAAAAAAGTCGGATCGTTCCCCGTAGAGGGTTTCGCCAATTGTGTCGCTGTCAGTGGGGACTATGCTTACCTCTCAGATGAGAGCACAGGAATCAAAAAGATCGACATCAGAAATCCCCGGGAGCCCAAGCTCGTTTCCTCCTTCGAAACCCCAGGAGAGCCGGCCGGTGTGGTTGTTCACGGCGAATATATCCTTGTCTCGGATTCCTTCTCCCTCATCATCCTGAAATAGCATTTCGATTCAAGCTTACCTCACCGGATTACAACAGACTCTATACGAGGACAGTGATCAAAACCCCTCCTTCTGTATTGCACTTGGCATAAAAATGGCCCAATAAGTGGCTGCAGCTCCATTTGAAGGAGGATGAGAGATGGAGGATATTTCTCGATCAAAAATTACGGAAAATTGGTATAATGTTCGGACAGAAGTTGGAACGCTTGACGTGCCATAATCTTTTATCTCGGTTTCTGCGGCAGGATAAGATTTGAAAAAGAAAAAACTTGCGGTTGACGGCAAAACAATTCTCTTTGTCTGTTACGGGAATACCTGTCGGAGTCCTATGGCCGAGGGTTTGGCTAAGAAAACCCTGGGAGGGAGAGCGCAAGTCGAGAGTGCGGGTTTAGCGCCCGTCTTCGACGGGGCTACATATGAAACCGTCAAAACCATGAGAGATCTTTATGATGTGGATATTTCACATCATGTCCCGAGAAATGTCACGGAAACTCCGCTCAGGTCTTTTGATTGGATTATCGTCTTGGATAGATATGTCTTCAAAACGATGAAAGGATTGGCGTCAGACCTGGAGGATAAGCTTCTGTTTTGGGATATCCCTGATCCGTTCGGGAAAGATATGGCTTTTTACAAAAGAGTGGCCGATAAAATCTGGAATTGCATTCAAGATTTTTTGCTGTAGTTCTATTTTTTTCCTTCCCGCATTTTTTCATAGTACTTTTGGTGATACTCTTCGGCCTTGTAAAATTCTGAAAAAGGAAGGACCTGAGTTGCGACCGGTTTCTTTAAGGTTCCGGACCTGTTCAGGTCGTCGATAACTTTCTCGGCCGTGTCTTTCTGGTCTTGGTTGTGGTAAAAGATCGCGGATCTGTATTGGCTGCCGACATCGGGTCCCTGCCTGTCGATCTGGGTGGAATCGTGTATGCTGAAGAAGAATTTTACAAGTTCCTCATAACTTATCCGTGCTGGGTCGAAAATGATGTGTACGGCTTCGGCGTGTCCTGTTTTATCCGAACAGACCTGACTGTAGGTGGGATCTTTGACCTGTCCGCCCGTGTAGCCCACCGAAGTGGAGAGAACTCCTTCAAGCTTGCCGAATTTGTGTTCTACTCCCCAGAAGCAGCCCGCAGCGAATGTTGCTGTTTCGGATACGCCGGCGTTTTTCTCCTGGAGCACATCGTTCTTGTGTTCGAGCTCTGTGCCTTCAGGTACAAATTTAAGGGCTGCAGAATTCACACAATAATGCTTGTGCGTTGGGGGAGGTCCGTCGTCGAACACATGGCCGAGGTGCGAGTTGCAGACCGAACAACGGATCTCCGTTCTCTTCATAAGATGAGAATAATCAGCCCGGTAATCAATGAATCGTTCATCAACCACAGCTTTGAAGCTGGGCCAGCCCGTACCGTGATCATATTTCGTTGTCGAGCTGAATAACGGAACACCGCAGGCGGCACAGTGGTAGACTCCTTGTTCGAATTGATCGTTGTATTCCCCTGTGAACGCGCGTTCCGTATCGCGTTGTCTCATAACGCGATACTGCTCGGGCGTTAGGATCTTTTTCCATTCATCGTCCGTTTTATGCACTGTTTTGACCATGTTGCCTTCTCCGTCTTGAAAGATTGCTTCGCTGTGGCCTTTTTTGGCCGCCGACTGCAGCAGTGTCCATCCCAGAATGACCAAGAGTATGGCTATGACTCCGCCGATTTTTTGGCTCATAAAGCCTCCAATTAACTAGATATCCTATAATATTAATATAATTAATACTTCCTCTGATGTCAATAGAAAGGCATTGCTCAGATAGCGTTTTTGAGAAGCGCATCGAAGTCTGGATTTTGGCCTCTACTTTGCCCGAGGAAGTTCATGCATGGCTGACGACTTGTTATATATTCCATCCGCCATGGGGATTGATGGATACGGTTGGATTGCATATGGGCTCTACGACGAACGAGTTCAATCTGTTGACAGAAGGTTTGGAATGTAATATCGAAGTAATGTTGTGAAAAATGATATGAGGCATTCCATTGTTCGTGCAGCTCTCATCAAAACTCTTTTTCGAACTCTCAGGATCTTCGGGCGTCATTCCGAAATTGGAGTAGTCCGGAGGAATTTCGACCGAGTCGGCCAGTCTTTCCTGTTTCGCGAAAAATGGAATTTTACGCAGGTTTCCGCCGCCGGTGTTCCGGCTGAGTGGGTGAATCCATCGAATGAAGAAGGGAGTCGCTTCATTCTCTACCTTCATGGGGGCGCTTTTGTGAGCGGTTCTTCAAAGGCATATCGGGGATTGGTGTGGCGAATTGCCGGCCAAACAGCGGCTCGCATTCTGGTCATCGATTACAGATTGTCTCCCGAACATTTATTCCCGGCGGCCCTTGAGGATTCTACGGCCGCATACGAATGGCTTCTTTCTCAGGGGATGGGTCCCGACGGAATATCCGTTGTCGGAGATTCAGCCGGAGGTGGGCTTGCCTTATCCCTGCTGCTTGCTTTGAAGGATAAGAGTATTCCGCTCCCTGCCTGTGTTGTCTGCCTCTCTCCATGGGTGGACTTGAGTTGTTCGAGTCCCTCGCTCGAGTCCAATGCCGCCAAGGATCCCATCCTCATCCCGGCATCCTGCCGTGATCGCGCCAAATCCTACGCCGGTGAGGCATACTTGTGCGATCCCTATGTCTCTCCTGTGTTCGGCGATTTAACGGGCTTCCCGCCTCTTCTTATTCTGGTCGGATCGGATGAAGTGCTTCTGGACGACGCCAGACGCCTGGCCGCGAAAGCCGGAAGTGACGGTGTGTCCTTCGACCTGCAGGTCTGGAAGGGTATGTTTCATGTATGGCCTTATTTAGCCAAGTATCTTCCCGAGGGAAAGGCCGCCATTGAACAGATTGCCCGCTTCCTGTCCAAACATATGCCTTAAAGAAACGATAGCGCGGGGGAATATCCCGGGTTATTTATCGGCCAAACTGAAAGCCGTAAGATAAGTCAGCCGGATGATTTTTTCCATGAGTTTCGGGTTGATTTTGTCTACAGTGTCACTGGGTTGATGATAGTCTTCCGTCATAGCCGCCATAAAAAAAGTCCAGGGAAGATTGCTCATGGCAAAGGGGGCATGGTCGCTTCCTCCCATGGCTTCTTCCGATTTGCGTAAATAAGCAATCAGGCCCACATACTCGTTATTGGCCCTAACGATTTCCGCCAGTTCCGGAGTATCGGCATCGAATGACACGTTGATGAAATTCTCGGGATCGATTTTATCTATCATCTCTTTCGTCAATTCCATCCCGAACATCCTGCTCATCCTCTTCAGTTGGTCCATATCCCAGGTGCGGCTGATCATATCCAGATTGAGGTCGGCAACTGTCTTTTCCAAGGGGAAGTAGGGATTGGCTACATAGTAACGGGATCCCAGAAGCCCCTTTTCTTCCCCGGTCCAGAGAGCAAAGAGAATCGATCTCTTTGGCTTGACAGGATTTTTGGCCAACGCTTCTGCGATCTCCATCACCCCGACACAACCGGAAGCGTCATCGTCGGCACCGTTAAAAATGTATGCGCCTCTTTTCCCAAGATGGTCGAGATGCGCCCCGATGACGATGGCTTCGTTCTTCAACTCGGGATCCGCACCTTCGATATAACCGAGAACATTCATGCTGTTGACCAGTTTGGTTTCGGCTTCGTTTTCGACGGTCATGGTTGTGCCCTGCAAGGACATTGAGTGGGATTGAAGCGTTGTCTCGATTTTCTCCTTGAGGGCCTCTATGTCTTGGTCCACCAAACCCAATATTTTATCGGCCATCTCTCGGGAAATGCGAATGGTGGGAATCGAGTCCCACGGCATAGGCAGGCCTTTTCCTTCGATGAGAGATATCCTACGTGCTTCGCCGGGCATAATAGGCAGCTCGTCGAAAACTTGCTGCGACTCCAGTATTCGGCGGGCAACATCAGGATTCTTTTGTGGAGAGTTTTCAACCATGAGAACGGCCGCAGCGCCCATTTCTTCGGCCAGTTTGGTTTTAGGGTCCCGCATGCGCATCATCATACGCGGAGCGTAGTATTTTCTCATCAACTCGCCTTTTCTGAAAGGAGAACCGGGATCGTCTTTTCCCGGGGTTTCCGAGAGCATCATAACGATTTTTCCTCGAACATCCAGATTTTTATATTCGTCGAACTTAAGAGACTCCTCACGAATGCCATAGCCTACGAAAACCACGGGCGCGGTCAGTGTTTGAGTACCTGAGGAAAAAATCGTGTAGTCGATATCCGTATCGAACGCAAAGCTCTTTTTGAGTTGGCCTTTCTGCCAGTCCACACGGGCCGTTCCTTTATTTCCCAGATGTTCTCTGAGGGCGATATTCTGAAAATAGCCGCGTTTAGCCGATTGCGCAGTTTGCACTCGGCCGAACATGCTCTTTTTCTGCATTCTAAGGAAATCTCCTGCGGGCTTGATCCCCCAGAGCTCGAACATGCACGCAGCATACTGCGCGGCAATGTCGTATCCTGCACTGGCCGTGTCTCTTCCTTCCAGAAGATCCGATGTGAGAAAATTCAAATACGCCACAGCATCCTTAGCCGTTATCGAATCAAAGCCGTCTTTCATGTTCTCGGGGATGGGTTTCACCTGCTCGACGATGGAGAAATTGGCCATGGGGTCGACCTTTTTTTCGGGTTCTTCCTGTTGAGCCGTCAATGGCGAAAATGCGAGCAAACAGATCATAAAAAAAGATACATATGTTTTTCTCATTATTTTCCTCCTCGCTATTTCTATCGGTTTTTATGATTAGGGTTTATCCCAGATGACTGATTATTGAATATAACATATCAGTTGCGGGGACACAATCCACTCCGCCTTGACAGCAGTTAGGAGAAGAGATTCTTAAAAACTTTGGATTTTAATTTTTCTTTACAGGGTGCATATTTTGCTTGTACGGTCCTCTTTCTCCCGTTGGGTTAGGGCGGGCCCGGGATGTACGTCCGAAAAAGGCGACGCCGTCAAAGTGATCCATCAGGACTGTGGGAACCATGAACTGCTTGTCTCCGAATTTTTCGGAGAAGGCTGCACCGATAAAACGCAAGGGATGAACCGATGTTAACCAGTGGTGGATGGGCCCGTTTTCCGGGGCTCTACGTAAATCGATGATGAAATTATCGATTCCGGACTTGGCTAGGAACCACTCAACCGATCCCTCGGGAGCAGGTCCTACAGTGAATTCTATAAGGGCTCCATTTTGATCGCTTTCAGGATCCATGAGCCGGGCTTGGAAGGATCCCCGGTTGAATGCAAAACCCAAGGCATAATAAGCCTCTCCCAAAATCTTTTTCAAATGGGATCCCATAGCAGGGAAGTTCATTCCCCAAACTGAGTTTGAGATATGGCCGTTGTGAGCCCAAACTACAATCCGTGCATCCGGTCGCTCCGAGTTCATGATATATTCGATGTTTTCCGCCATGTAAAAATCTCTGAGAGCGGCAGCCGATTCCGCCGGGTCAGAGCCCATCATCGCTTTGCTGTAGGCAGTGTAGTATTGGGTGATCACGCGGGCATTCTGTAGAGCTAATGCGTACTCTTCAGCTGAGGATTCTCTTATAAGGGGAACCTCGTGAAAAGCCAGAATTCCCATCATCTCGTGCAATTCGGATAAGATTCGGGCTTTTTCTTCCGGGCTTGCCTTGGGAAGCTCTGAAATGGAGAAAGGATCGATACGGAGCGGCTTCATCGCCGAGGAAACCGTTTCTGAATATTCCGGAATATGCTGCGATATGTAGCTCTCGACAAAGTCCATTCCTTGTTCCAGATGCTGCAGGTCGTATCCGAGGAATTGCACTTTTTTTTCATCCGGGAGTTTGGTGTTGTACTGCCGCATCCAAGCGATCATGTCCCGGACCTCTTGTGTGTCCCAAGTCCAGAATTTTTGGCTGGCAAGAGCTTCCGCAGGATCTCCTTTCCCGTGGAGGACGTAGGCATTGATATTATTGCAGCCCGCATAGCTGGCTTCTATGGCAAAAATCCTAAAGCCCAGTTTTTCAACAAGGAATTCGAGCATACGGTGTTTGAATTGGAAAAATTCGCGGGACCCGTGCGTTGCTTCTCCCAAGCCGACAACCCGGACATCCTTCAAGATATCTCCGAAAGGTTCCAAATCCTTGAATCCGTGTCCTGCTGCGATGCTTTCCAGAGGAATAGCATTTTTTTCGATCCATTGGGTCACGGCCTCGACGTCTTTTGAATCGATGTTTTGGGAAAACTTCTCCTGTCTTCCGTCTCTTTTCCGAGCTCCAATAATCAGGTTGACGACCAGGAGCATTCCTATTATGGCGAAAAATGTCTTAGCGGGTT
>JAFGNQ010000344.1 GCA_016926925.1 Candidatus Aminicenantota bacterium | reverse complement strand
CGTGCGATGGATAGGATACCAGACTTTGGCCTGGATGGGTCCCTGATAGTCGACCGGTTCGCCGATGACATTCATCACTCTTCCCAAAGTCGGCTCGCCCACGGGAACACGGATCGGCCCGTTGAGATCTATGGCCTTCATGCCTCGGGCCAGGCCGTCGGTGGGGTGCATCGAGATGCAGCGCACCTTGTCCTCACCCAAATGCTGCTCGACTTCCACGATAATGTCGATGGGCGTTGAGGCCTCGCCTTCCCCGGGAGTGTCCTTGTCCGGACGAATACCGTATTTTTTTTTCACGTTCTGGAGTGTGTAGGGAGATGTCGCCCCAAGCGCCTCGTCGGTGATACGGATGGCATTATAGATTTCCGGCAGCTCGCCATCCTTGAACTCCACATCCACGACGGGGCCAATGACTTGAACCACCTTGCCGATCTTTTCCGGAACCTCTTTGCCGAGTGAATCGCGCTGGATATTCCAGATGCTTCCATCCTTAATATCGGTATCTCGTTTGCCTTCCGTCATTTTTTTCTCCGCTCGTCTATTTATTCGCAAGGGCTTCGACAGCCGACATGATCTCTAAAAGTTCCGTAGTGATCGAAGCCTGCCGGATCTTGTTCAGCACAAGGGTGAGGTCGCTGATCAAGTCCTCTGCGTTATTCGTCGCATTGTCCATGGCCATCATACGGGCCGCATGTTCGGCTGCTGAGGACTCAAAGAAGAAGTGCTCGACCTGTTGTTGGACATACTGGGGAAGGAAGGCATCCATCATGGAGGCCATCCCCGGGTCCCAGTCCGGCTCCATTCTTACCGGACTATCCTCTTTCGTCTTCTCCAATATCCCAGATAATTCCCCTCTAAACTCGATGGGCAGCAATCTGACGACGCTCACCCGGGGAGCCAGTATCGATTTGAACTCGTTATAGGCAATATATACGGCATCTGCCTTCTGTAATATATAGGCCTCCATCAAAATCCGGGAGATTTCCTTCAAATTTTCAGAAGTGAGCTTATTCACTTCACCGGACTGGTAGTGCACAACCGGATATTTGGACCGTTTGAAATGGAGTACGGCCTTTTTCCCGATCGGGAAAAGACTGACATCGCTTATCCGGGACTTCTCTTCAAAGAATGTATCGACTTTATTCAAGAGGTTGGCGTTCAAGGCACCGGCCAGTCCTTTATCCGATGAAATGACCAGACCCAATATGCGCTTCTCTTCCCGCCTTTCCAGAAGAGGATGGATGGCAGCAGGAGCCCAAAGCGCCATTTCGAAAAGAAGATCGGGCTGCCCATGCCAGAGAGGTCTGGATTCCAGCACTTTACGCTGGGCTTTCTGAAATTTGGCCGTGGAGACTGTCTTCATGGCCTGAGTGATCTTTTGGGTGTTGCGCACGCTCTTGATGCGTTTGCGCAGATCAATCAGAGCAGGCATCTATTCCTCTTCCTTTTCTTTGAAGCTTTGGTTGAAGTGTTCCATGGCGCTGCTTAGAAGTTCGTCCGTCTCTGGTACGATCTCCTGATTCTCTGCGATTTTTTTTAGGACTTCGGGGTGCTCTTCCTCAAAATAGCTGTAAAGCCGGGCTTCATAGTCCTTGAGCTGCCCCACCTTGAATCCATCCAAGTACCCACGGTTTCCGGCATAGATGATCAGGATTTGCATGACCACATCGAGCGGATCGTACTGGTCCTGTTTCAAGATTTCCGTCAGTCTCTCCCCCCGATCCAGTTGGGCCTGACTGGCCCGATCCAGTTCGGTGCCGAACTGTGCGAAAGTCACGAGATCCCGGTACTGTGCCAGATCCAGGCGCAGTTTTCCCGCAACCTGTTTCATGGCTTTGATCTGTGCGTTGCCGCCCACCCGTGAGACCGAGATCCCGACATTGATCGCAGGCCTGATGCCGGCGTTGAACAACTCAGGCTCAAGGTAAATCTGCCCGTCCGTGATGGAAATGACGTTTGTCGGGATATAGCCGGAGACATCTCCGGCCTGCGTCTCGATAATCGGGAGTGCCGTCAGCGAGCCGCCTCCGTTGTCATCGTTGAGCTTGGCCGCACGCTCCAGCAACCGGGAATGAAGATAGAAAACATCCCCGGGGTAGGCTTCACGGCCTGGGGGGCGGCGCAGCAGCAAGGAAATTTCCCTGTAGGCGGCGGCATGTTTGGATAAATCGTCGTATACAAGAAGGGCGTGCTGCCCGTTGTCGCGGAAATACTCGCCGATGGCACATCCGCTGTAGGGAGCAAGATATTGAAGGGGAGAAGGATCGCTGGCAGAAGCTGAAACGACTATGGAGTAATCCAGGGCGCCGTGATCCTGGAGCACCTTGACGATGTAGGCGACGGTCGAATTTTTCTGACCGATGGCCACATAAATGCAGATGACATCTTTCCCTTTCTGATTGATGATGGTATCGATGGCGATGGCCGTCTTTCCGGTTTGTCTGTCTCCAATGATCAGCTCCCGCTGACCGCGACCGATGGGAATCATGCTGTCGATGGCTTTGATTCCCGTCTGCAAGGGTTTTTTGACGGGAAGCCGATCAACGACTCCAGGAGCCAAGCGCTCGACGACCATGTTGACTTCACTCTTGATCGGCCCCTTTCCATCCAGGGGAATTCCTAGGGGGTTCACGATCCTTCCGACCAAAGCGGGTCCGGCAGGCACCTGCATAATCCGGTGCGTCCTCTTGACCAGATCCCCCTCCTTGACAAGATGGCTTTCACTCAAGAGAACCGCTCCGACGCTCTCCTCTTCCAAGTTGAGGGCAAGACCATAGATTTCATTGGGGAACTCAAGAAGCTCGTTGTACATCACCCGGTCCAACCCATAGATATTGGCAATACCGTCGCCGACAGAGGTTATGGTGCCCACCTCTTTGATGTCAACATCCGTTTTATAGCCTTCGATCTGACGTTGAATGATTTTGCTTATCTCTGCAGCCTTGAGTTCCATGATGTCTTCACCCTTCTATGATTTTTTCCTTGAGCCGCTCAAGATTTCCCTGGATTGAGGCATCGTAGACGATGTTCCCCCGTCTAACGGATATGCCTCCGATCAGCGAAGGATCTTCTCTGAATTTAAGAAACACGGGTTTCTCTTCAAGCCGTTCCAGTTTCTCTTCGAGCTTTTTCCTTTGGCCTTCCGTCAACGGAATGACGGATGACACCTCAAAAGTGGCAATGCCTTTGAGTTCATTCCACAGTTCCGGCAAATACTCCAAAATATCCTGGAAAAGATCGATTCTTCCGTTTTCGATAAGGAGTAAAATATAGCGCTTATTTTTTGGCTGGAATTTGGAACGGTCACTGAGCTCCCTGACTAGGTCTTTCTTCTTGCTCAGGGGAAGAAACTGGCTTTGAAAAAGCTCCTGCAATTTTTTTTGGCCTGCAAGGAGTTCCTCAAATTCGAGGAGCTCCCGGTAATGCAGTTGAAACTCGCTCTCGTCCTTGATGGTGTTGAGGAACCCTTGGGCGTATCGCTTAACAAGAATCCGTTTATTCATACAAATTCTCAAGCCTGTCTATGGATTTGTCGATCAGATCAGCCTGATCCTGAGCCGTCAGTTTTCTCTGTATCCTGTTCACGGCCTGGGCGGCTGCGAGAGTCAGCGTGTATTCCTTCAGCTCCCTGATTCCGGCCTTTGACAGCATTTCAATTTCAAGTCGTGTCGACTGCTTCATTTTTTCGGTATCATCCTTGGCTTTCTTGATAAGGCGGTCCTTCTCTTTCGATCCCGCCTCGGCCGCGTCTTCCTTCATGCGGGATATTTCATGGCTCAATTCAGCCAGGCGCTTTTGGCCATCCTTAAGTTTTCTTTCCGCTTCGGCCCGGGAATCCTTGGCCCCAGTAATGGAGCCGTCTATGGTCAGACTGTGGTTCCCTAAGAATTTTTTTGCCGGTTTATACAGAAGAAAGGCAAGCCCTCCGAACAAGACGATAAAATTGACCACTTTCCCGATAAAATCCAAAGAGCCTGAGGCATGGTGCTCTTCTTCGGGAGCCATGAACAGGAAAAGAGGAAGAAGCAGCAGGAGCAAGACGACGGAAAACCGTGATTGCATCAGTGTAATAGCCTCTGTTCAATCTTTTCCGAAAGGAGAGAGCTTTCCAATCCGAGTTCTCTCTTCAAGTCCTCCATTTGCTCTGTCAGCATTTTTTTGGCATCATCGACCTGCGCACGACAATCACGGGAGATTTCCGCCATCATCTTCTCCTTCTCTTTCAACGCATCAGTCACAAATTTCTCCTGGATCTCCCTGGTTGCTGCTCTGGCAGCCTTCAGTTTTTCCTCGATCTCCTTAAGGATTCTCTCCTGTGTGGCTATCGCTTCTTGACCGGCGCTCAGATCGTCTTGGACCTCATCACTTCGGCTGTCCATGAGTTTTCGAAGCGGGTGAAAAAACACTTTTTTGAGGACGATGAGCAATATCCAGATAATAGCGAATACAACTAAGAGGCTAACGTCGATTTTCAGCATGGCCGTCGATATCTATCTTAAGAGCAAAAAGAAAGAAAATGTACCACTATTCATGTAAAAATGCAACCCGGCGGAATCGCCTCGATGCGCTTCCATTTCCTTGAAGTTCTCAAGTCAAATGACAGTCACAGGCACTCTTCACATTCCGTTTTCGTCGAAGCCTCCTGCCAACCACCATCCGATTCAAACGGGCCACGACTCGTTCGAACGTGCTTTCCGCCGCTATAGAGCTCAAAAAGGCATTGAATCGCCCTTCCTTTACTTTCAACAGCAATTTCTCCGACAGGCAAATGCATAGGAAGCGTTTTCAAGTCTCAGCCATAGAAGCGCTATGTCAATAATCCTTCCAATGTCAGTCGCCGGGAGGGGAGGGATGCGCGTCCTGCTTTATTCCGCAGCAGTCTTGGGAAATCTCTTCTTCAGCTCTCCTGCAAGGAAGAGCGACCCCGCAGCAAGCACGACACCATCCGGTGCCGCCTCTTCGAGGGCAGCGGCGACAGCTTTATCCAAATCGGGTTCAACCAGAATCCGATCCCGGAATTTGGGGGCCTTGGCAGCCACATCCTCTGGAACGGCGGCTTTGTAGTAGGGGAATCGAGTGATGATGACTTTTTTCGCGCAGGGAAAAAGGATACGAACCATATCTTCGATTTTTTTATCCCTCATGACTGCAAAAATCAGAACAGGCGCCGGGGAAACGAATTCCTTGATATAGGCCTCCAGAGCCGTCGCCCCTTCGATATTGTGCGCTCCGTCGACAAGAACAACAGGCCGCTGGGATATGACTTCGAGTCTGCCCGGCCAGCAAGTGGTTTCCAAAGCCCTGATGATCTTGGACTTTTCCAGCTTATTCCCCATGGTCTTGAGGTGTACGGAAACAGCTATGGCTATGGCGGCATTGCGGCCTTGATGCGCCCCGGCCAAGGAAGGAGTGAAGG
>JAFGNQ010000343.1 GCA_016926925.1 Candidatus Aminicenantota bacterium | reverse complement strand
GAATGGTGAGTATTTATCTCAATTTAAAACCGACATAGCAACGGATTGGCTGTCTTTCAATAACGGAAAGGCCTATGCTGTGGCCACGGAGGGCGATTACAAGTTCGTAAAAAGATATAGTTATAAAATTCAAGGATATACGGATAAATAAGTTTTGAAGCAAAGCGGCTTTGTTCATACGTTGCCGATGCCGTTATAGAGGAAATCGTCAACCTGCACCTTTATCTCGAAAGTAAGGAAAGAAAGAAAAACTTGAGAGAGGAAATTGAAGCGAAGTACTACCCTGATTTGAAAAAATAGGAAGCGCATCTGTCATTCAATTCCAAATATTCTTGGCATAAAAGTTGCTAATTGTTTTGACAAGGCAAGGGTCGGTTATTATACTGGCAAAACAAACCCGATGTTGGAATTGAGGGGCCTCACAAAAAAATATCACATCACCCCTGTGGTCGACTGCGTCAGCTTCTCTGTTCACCCATCGGAAATATTGGGTTATTTAGGGCCAAACGGGGCTGGAAAAACAACGACGATTAAAATGCTGGCCGGGCTGCTTAAGCCTTCGGATGGAAAGATTCTTTACAATGGTAGGGATATCAGGAAAGATATCTATGCCTACAAAGAAAAGCTCGGGTACGTTCCCGAAGAGTCGGAAGTCTATCCCCACCTGAGTGCCTATGATTATCTGCTGATGGTGGGCAGGCTCAGACACATCAAGGAAAAATACTTGAAAGAAAAGATTGCTGAATTCATGAGACTCTTCCATCTTAGTGACGATATGGATTCAGCCATGTCGACGTATTCGAAGGGGATGGTTCAGAAGGTTTTAATCACCTCGGCGCTGCTCCACAATCCGGAGATTTTGCTGCTGGACGAGCCTCTTTCCGGTCTGGATGTCACTTCCGGTCTGGTTATCAAGGGGCTTCTCCAAAAGCTGGCACAAGAAGGTAAAATCGTGATCTATTCTTCACATATTTTGGAGGTCGTGGAAAAGGTCTGTTCCCGGGTAATCATCATTCATAAGGGGAAAATTATCGCCGATGATTCGGTGTCGAATTTACGCGAACTTATGAAACTGCCGTCATTGGGGGATATTTTCGGGCAGTTGGTCGTTCAGGAGGATACCGAAGCAACAGCGGAAGAACTCGTCGAAGTCATGAAGCTCGGATCATGACAGAGCTTTAAATATCGGATGATTGCCTACGACACGCTCATCGATAAATCGAAAGGTTCGCTCAAGGACTTTTTTGTCCTTGCCCGGCATTTTTATTTCCGGCTTTTCTTGAACGATGCGGTTTTCTTCGAAGAGCAGATGAAGGAAAAAGTGATCGCACTCCTGGCGATCATCGCCATTTTCAGTGCCCATCTCGCCAACAGCATTCTGTATAGATACTTGATGTTTCCGGATACAGGAACTTCATGGGTTGAGAAGAGCTACTTCATGTCCTATCTGATGGTGTTGATGGGATTCATCACGGTGCTTCAGTGGGATGTTCTTTTTCCTGACCGCCGGGATTTTGCTAACCTGATTGCTTTACCCGTCAAGATCCGCATTGTTTTTGCATCGAAATTTGCCAGTCTGTGCATTTTTATCGGCATTTTTGCAGTGGGAGCCAATACGCTTTCCGCATTGATATTCTCTCTCTATCTTCCCTCGTGGCAGTCGGAAAGTCTGTTTTTTGCATTGCGCTATGTCGTTGTCCACCTGGTATGTTCATTTTCCTCATGCTTTTTCATTTTCTTTTTTTCAATCCTCTTGATAGGCATCCTGCAAACTGTTTTAGGATACAAATGGTTCCATCATATTTCCGTGTATCTCAGGGCTGCCCTTATGGTGGCCCTTGTTTTTTTGATGATCCTATTTTTCTCGGAAACCATCACGGTGTCCGGCTCGATGGCTTCCTTCCCAGGGATCCGGGAAAACAATCCGGGCTTTTTCCTGTTCTTTCCTCCCATGTGGTTTACAGGATTGTACGAAACTTTGCTAGGACAAGGGGATCCTTTCTTTCATGGCTTAGCCAGAATCGCTGTCCTCGCTCTGGTAATACCTACGCTCGTTTTTTTCCTTTCCGCGGCTCTGAGCTATAAGAGATATCTTCGGACTGTGGAAGAGACAAAAAGGAAGAGACTCGGCTTCGCCGGAATAAGAAATATTTTCAATACTTTGGTTGGTGTGACCATTCTAAGAAATCCTGTACAGAAAGCCGTGTGCGCTTTTTTCGGCAAAACTCTGCGAAAAAGCATGCTGCACAGGATGCGCCTGGCTGTTTTCCTTGCTGTTGCTGTAGGGATGATGCTGGTTGTCATGGTGTCCCGGGCTGCGCAAACGAAAGTCTTTTCGACCTTTGACAAGTCACTCCTGTCGATCCCCCTCATTCTCTCTTTTTTCTTGTTGGTAGGCGTCAGCCGCATCGTCAACATCCCCGTATCCTTAGATGCCAATTGGATTTTCCGATTGACGGAAGCAAAAGACCGAAAGCAATACATTTTGGGACTCAAAAAAGGAATTGTGTTCTTTGCGGTCGGGCCAATGTATGGGCTCCTTTTTGTATTTTACTCTATGATATGGGATTGGGAAACAGCCGCACTTCACTGTCTGTTCGGTCTGGCTGTTTCACTTCTGCTGATTGAAGTGTTCTTTTTCCGGTTCCGGAAGATTCCCTTTACCTGCTCTTATCTTCCGGGAAAGGAGCAGATGCATGTGCTCTGGATGGTGTATATAGCCGGATTCATACTCTACATAACAGTATTTACGGCTCTGGAGCTTTCCTTCGGCAAGAATCAGGGTCGGTTTTACCTGTTTTATGCGATCGTTCTGATCGTCGTTGTTGCCTGGAATATGTTTCAGAACCATTTCTTATTGCGCGGGATAAATCTAAGATTCGAGGAGAAGCCGGAGCCTGCGATGATTGGCTTAGCCACTTCTGATTATTGATAAAAGCAAAAAAAACGTCGTCTATAGGATATAAGGACCATTAACTGAATTGCCTTGATTTATCCTATTTTATCCATTTTTTTCGTCGCTATAGAATATGAGTGCTTTTGTTTTTGCAATCTTCATTATTCCTTCTTGTTCTTTTAAAGCCGTGTCGGATTAATCAGTTTATAATTCACCATAATAACAGATTGAAACAAGCGTTTTGGGGTGTTAATATAATACTGGGGTAAAGATGAGTCCCAGAATAGCGGGAACCATTTTTGTATTTCTTTCCATATTTATCATCGACCCTCCATTCAATCTGTATTCTCAGGAAATATACGTTGTCAGCAAATTCAAGCAGGCGGATGAAGCCCTTCTCTCCGGTGATTATGCTTCCGCAATAGTCTTTTATTCAAAGGGAATTAACATCGCTTCTGAAATAATCGCAGGTCCGCGGAAAGATCCTTCTCTTGTCTACGATGATTTGGGGTATGCGTATTTGAAAATCGGTGATTTCAAGAATGCGAAGACCTACTTGAAGAAATCTATCCGCCGCTATCCCGAGAATTATGATGCCCGATTTTACCTGGCAATTGCACGCTTTATGAGTGGCGAACCGGATTTGGCTCTGAGGGAATTGAAGAAAATCGAGGACGATATTTACTTCACTGAGAGTTGGTTGTCCGAAAGCGAGACTTTCCAGAAATCCAACGGTTCTCCTGTCGATAAGGATGGGCTGCACCGGATTCGATTCGAGAAAGGAATCCATTTAGAGAAAAAAAAGAATAAAACCATCATTCATTTGGATGCTTTTGATGAAAGGAATGAAGGCGCATTCTATTTCTTGCTAGGTGTGATTCAGCGAAGAAAAAAGGAATTCGACAGCGCGGAGCGCAGCCTTCGTAAAGCTCTGGATTCCGGCTATGATCAGGCGGAAGCAGGGCTCGCACTGGCAGACTTGTATTTAGCCCAGAATCGAAGGGAGGAGGCTTTACAGCAGGTAGAGGAGATCCTTGAGAAAGATAAGGCGAATGAGAAAGTTCTCGCATTTCGTAATCTTATAAAAACAACGAGCGAATATGCCGCACCGGACATTATTGTTGACATCAGAATTGACTGCCGTCACAGATTAAAAGATCATGGGGCGGATTTGGCAATCAAAAAGCATCTAGAATTCTTTCAGGTTTTAAAGGAGGGCAGAATCGAAGATTCCATAAAAATTCTCGAAGGCGCCTTGGATTCGAGAGAAAGATCTTTTGTCGTCAATCACAACCTGGCAATGATATACCTCGATCTGGCTAAAATCAAAGATTTAGATCCCGATCTTCTGAGAAAAGCGGAGTTGTATTGCGGCCGCGCTTTATGGTTTCGCGATTTT
>JAFGNQ010000051.1 GCA_016926925.1 Candidatus Aminicenantota bacterium | reverse complement strand
ACGAGGGATTTTAAGTCCCTTGCGTCTACCAATTCCGCCACCCCGGCACGTTTAGAATCAATGGCTTACGGAACGTCCGTCAGCACTTTCCTGTGACCGTTTCGTTTTTGTGTCCCTTTTCTGTCACAGCTTCCTCGTGATGTCTCTCGTCATCTCGTTTCCTCAGGGAATGAGGTGCGCGTATCTCTGGGTCATGGACAGCGTTTTGTGTCCAAGGATGTTCTGGAGGGTGATTATATCACACCAGCCAGCCGTCAACAAACTTGCTGCCGTGTGTCTGAGATCGTGAAACCGGAAATCTTCGATTCCCGCACGCTCGCATCCAGCCTAATTATACTCATATGCTGGTTCGATATGAGGGGATCAGGTCAAATTTGCTATTCATAGCGGATGGAATCCACCGGATTGGCGAGTGCGGTTTTCACAACCTGGTAGATTATGGTGAGAAGAGCCAGGGCAAAAGTGAAGGCGACTGTTGCCACTACCAATCCCGCATCTAGGTTTGTTCGGTGCACAAAAAGATTCAGGAACATTTTTGCGACGAAATAAGCAGATGGGACAGCGATCAGGTTTGCCACCAGGATGATCCTCATGAACCTCTTCGATAGCAAGCCCATTACTGCGGGCGTGGAAGCACCTAAGACCTTGCGGATGCCGATCTCCTTTTTTCTCTGCTCCAAAAGGAGCGAGGCTAGTCCGAACAATCCCAAACAGGAAATGAATACCGCTAAAAAAGCAAAGCTGGTAAAGATGTGGTTCATGATCTTCAGAGGGGTATAAATAAACTCGAACCATTCGTCCAGGAATCGGTACTCGAAGGGGAATGCCGGTGACGTCTCGTAAAAAACCTTTTCGATATGTGCAAGGCTTCCCTGGATGTCCTCAGGTCCTATCTTAATAAGAAGGTCGTAGTACCAGTTCGGCCTGATTCCCATTACCAAGGGAGAGATCTCGAAGATCAGCGGTTTAGTATTAAAATCTTTGACGACGCCAATGATCTTTCCTTCCCTTCCAGCCAAAACAGCCTTTTTCCCGATCGGATCGGTCATGCCCATAAAACGGATCGCTGATTCGTTGACAACATAAGCTTCCTCTGAATCTGTGGGGTATTCTTCTGAAAAATCTCTGCCTTGGACGATTTCCAGGTCGAAAGTCTCAGCGTAGTCATGGTCGACGTACAGAAAATTGAGCTCCACTTCTTTATCAGTGTCCATGCCTTCCCACTTAAAATTATTGACATTGAACAAAAAGTGGGGAGGAGCCGAGGCATAAGTCACATTGAGGATCCTCGGATCTCTAAGCAGTCGCTCTTTAAATGTCTTATGGGCTTCCCTCAGCTCGTCATTCACCTGAATATGTACGATCTGTTCGCGGGAGAATCCAAGCTCAGCATTTTTGATGTATTGGATTTGTTTGTATGCGACTAAAGTGAGGATGATCAACATCACCGAGACCGCAAATTGACTGACAACGAGGATCGCTCTAAATAGGGAACCCTTGCGTCCTCTGCTCATATCGTTTTTGAGGACTTTGGCAGGTTGGAAGGCCGAGAGAAAAAATGCCGGATAACTGCCGGCAAAAAATCCGGTAAGGATAGCCGCAAGACCCAGAGAAAGATAGATGACCATATTCACAGACCCAAGAAGAGACATCTCTTTTCCCTGAAGCTTGTTGAAGGCGGGAAGGAAAAGGTCGACGATCGTGATTGCCAGAAAGAAAGCTATCAAAGAGAGTAATAGGGATTCTCCGAGGAACTGCTTGACGATATCCGCCCGTTTGGCGCCCACAACCTTCCGCATGCCTACTTCAAGAGCCCGAATGCCCGAGCGCGCTGTCGTGATATTCATGAAGTTTACACAGGCGATGGCAAGGATCAGTACCGCCACAAGGGCGAAGATGAATACGAACCTTTTATCGCTGCGGCCTCCCTGTGCGATGTTCAGGTGAGCCTCTCTGACAGGCTGAAGCGAAACGATGTAATCGTCCTCAGGGTGGTGCTTGCGGATCGTGCCCGAGATCTTGCGGCTGGCATCCTCTACGGAGACGCCATCCTGGAGCTTCACATATCCGACAGCCTCGCGCCACCAGGAAGAGAGTCGCTCGGCATCATAAAGCTGGAGAGAGGCCATAAAATCGAACTGAAGATGGGAATTGTAAGGAACCTTCTTTATGATCCCCGTCACCTCGAGGTTGCGGTCATTGTTCCAGCGGAGGACCTTGCCCATCGGGTTTTCATGGCCGAAATACTTTTCAGCCGCCTCCTGTGTGATCACCACGGAATTCGGATTGGGCAGGGCTGTCTGAGGATCTCCCGCCGCAAAGTCATAGGAAAACATGGTGAAAAATGAGGGATCTGCCAGAAAAAAGCGCTGCTCATAGAAGGTGATATCACTATGCCGAACAGCGCTGGGGTAGCCACGGGTGCGGACGCGGGTGACTTCGACAATTTCCGGATACTCGTTTTTGAGGATTTCGGGAAGAATATAAGGAGTGCTGGGAACCCCCACATCGCCCGGGTTATCGGCTTGTTTAAGGATGATGCGGCAGAGTCGGTCGCTGCGGGCGTGGAATGTGTCGTAATGAAGCTCATCGTAAACCCAGATGAAGATCAAAATGAAGCATGCCATCCCGACAGTGAGGCCTGCGATATTGATGAGTGAATATCCCTTATACTTCAAGATATGTCTGAAAGCGATCTTGACATAGTTCTTAAACATTATGGCCCCGGTTTTTGTGTATAGTTAAAGAGATCATAATTCTCAGTCGATAAATGTGCAAATTTTATGCCAGTATTGGCGATGGGAGAGAGGTCTTCATTAAGAGAGTCAACCATGTTCGATATCGCTACGCGACTGTTCACTTCTGAACAATTATCCGAAGCTCTTCATAAAAGATGCCGATACCATTTTTAGCAGAGATCTGAACTTGGTCAAGTAGACTAGATTCACTATCGTATCCTTTTTGTGCCCCTATTGTGCACAGAACTATACAAACAATCCAGATACTTGGAAAGATACAAAACTCCCTTGCGTCTGCCGATTCCGCCGCCCCGGCAGAGGAGAGATTGCATCATACCCCCTGCTGCTGTTAAGCTCGATTCCGTGGGTGGCAATTCCAAACATTTTGTAATGAAAGAGTACTGCAAACTTTCCCATAAATTTTAGGCGTGAAGTTTCGAAGAAATAGCCGACCTGGAAAGGAAAAATTTTGTAGGAAGTTTTTGACTGGCGATTAAATAAATCGAGCTTTAATAAAGCTTTTCAGCTCTGTCAACACTATTTCCAATTCAGGCAAAGGATTTACTAATCTTCCTAATTCTCTTTCCCAATAGGGAAACAGAGTTTCCTTTAAATCTTCAGCAAATATCTGCTTCAAAGAAACTAATTTTATCCCTTTAATCTCTAGTTTATTGCTTAAAATCTTTTTCACTTTTTTTATATCAACAGACATGTTTATTAACTTCCATAAATCAAAAAAATCCCTGCATTTTTTTCTCTCTATTACTGTTCTGACTTTAGAGCAAAAAATCTCTTCCAATGATTCAACCGTGATATCAACCTTTTCATAGTCTGAATATTCTTTTTTCAAATATTTTTTAACTGGATTATCGACAATATCATTTTTCATAAAATCTGCTTTAATCCAGTTTCGACTAATAACTCCATGATATTGAATCTTCAGCTGCAAATAATCCGGATTTGAAAATCTACTTTTTAAAACAAGCTTAATTCCAGATTTTTTCTCAACCTGCTTAAACATTTCTTCAACAGTATCGGATATCAAGCTAAAATCATCATCCAAAAGGCTAAAATCCAAATCCTCTGACAAACGCCAGATTTCAGGAAAATAAATTTTAGATAAAGCTGTTCCGCCTTTAAAAACAAGGGAATCAAACTGAGAACATCCCCATAACAGCCAACCTAAAACATAATCTTTTTCAACTATATTCAGATTTAATTTTCTTTCGCGCGCTTTTGCCAGAAGCTCTCTCCTGTCTATCAATACATCCACCTCTGAGGGCTAATATCGACATTAATATTCAGCTTCCATTTTTCGTTGTATTTACCTTTTTTCTTGCTGATTGTGTCAAACATTGAATATCCTTTGGTCAGCGGAATATCCTTAAAGACATCTTTATATTTTCCCAGTAACACTGTTTTTTCCAGAATATATCCCAGCCTTTTTAGAATCGTGACATTATTCATTTTCAGGGAATAGTTTTTTACTTTGTTTAAATCCAATTCATTATGATTAAAATAAATAGCTCTTGCTACTTCTTCAATGCCTCCTGAGTGTTCAGGATGGTCCAGGCAATCTGCTACAGTTTTGTTTACATTTGATATATTGATTTTCTGATTCTCTACTTCAATTTTTTCTATGCCAGTAAAACTGCTATTTTTAAGCTGAACAAAAACAAACTCTGTATTAAGAATAGCCAGAGCTTTCTTAGCTTTTTTTGTAGCGATAAAAACCGACTTAGGAATTTGGTCTGATAATCCGTGATAATTTAAAGCTGACCAGAAAGAGATATAGTAAGGCTTGGTCAAATAGGAGGCTATAACAAAATCATGTACGATAAAATCTTCAGCACCCTTTACTCCGATATCTAAAGGAACGATTGCATAGAGTCCTCTTTTCAAGTGCAATATCCATTTTTTCTGGATTAGATAAGACAAAACTTTTTTCGGATCTTCTTTTAAGATTTTTTTAGCTTCATCTATTCTAAATATATTTTTGTCTTCCCTTGCCAGAGTAGAAAGTAGTAGAGAGCCTCTTTTAGATAAGCCTAACCTATATTTATTTGTTGTTAATCCCATTTTGCGGTACCAATTACATGTTTATATAGTTATTATATATAAATATTTCGGAAAATCAATTTTTTCTCTCCCTAAGGGCAAAAACTCCACTGTGGCACCTATTGTGTCACCTAATGGCACATGATGAAAAAAAGTGATCATTTGAAATATGATGATTTTTCTGTCGGAGAGAAGTGGGCAGCCCCTCCAAACCTCTTCTTCAGAAATGCCGCAAAGCGAAACGGATCCATAAAAAACCTCAGGGCAATAGTCAGGGAATTTACAAACGCCAGCACAAAGGGTCGGATATAAAGCACGTGCACACAAACAGGCATTTCCGGAAACTCCGATCCGAGAATAGTATAGGCCAGTGCCCTGTGAGTACCATCCAGGATTTGTCCACAGAGATGTTCGGCACGAACGATCCAGGGAGCATTCCTCCCGCCTTTGAAGTTGAGTACGTTGATCGGCGGAGGCTTCCATCCTTCATATTTTATTCTTCTCGCAATATCCATAATCTGTTCGAACCACGGCATCAACTCCGGAGCCAGACCATCAGCAGGTGCGAATCTCCGATCAAACGGCAACCCTTTCTCACTGTATTTAGGAAAGACCAGCTGCACGATCTTCCTGGTTGTGGTCTCTCCCGTAAAAAGAAGCAGCTTGTTCAAGGGATGGTTCGGTAATCCCAAATAGACCTGGACATCTTCTTCTGCAAAGAATCTCATGGGAACAAACCCTTCTCTTGGTGTACTTCCAAAGACAGAAAGGGCAAGTCTCAGGGCTAAAGTAGGACGCCTCGAACAGCCCTCTTTTTGAGTTTTCTTGTTTTCGATATCCCGATACTCCAGCATCACCTGAGATTTTGGAATATTGGGAAGGGAATTGATTGGATCCGTGTTCATTATCCTCTTCTAAAAAACTCGATAAGCGCAGCAGGATGGAGCTTGAATAAAGCCTTTCGCTCATTGAGGTATGGAGACCAGCAGTCCCCGCAGTTGTGGTGGCGCACATGCCTGAGCGCTTCGTACAAACCATCCCTCAGAATATTTTTTGGCGTGAAATCGGCCCCGTGGGGAATACAGGGGATGACGTCTCCATCGGGATCGATATGAAAGTAAAATTTGCCGGCCATACAGTCCGAATATGCCTCGCTCTGGATGTTATTCAGGGTAAGATCGGGCCAATCCAGTGCTTTTCTAAAGGAGGCGGCAGCGAACATGATACCCCGTCTCTGTTTTTTCCACTCTATCATCTGAAGATGAACGCCCCTTATCTGATCCGGACTGAGGGCCAATTTTCTTGCTCCCTCATCATAATACTCCACTCCGAATTTTATGGGCTGAGCATTCATCTTCATTCCACGGTCTTCGCAGAATGCCAGCATGGCTTCCAGATCCTCGAGGTTTTTTTGGCAGAGCGCCATGTTCACATAGGTTTTAAGTCCTTTCTCCAAAGCGTGTTCTATGGTTTTTGTCGCCCCTGCAAAGGCACCTTCTCCGCGCATGTAATCATTGACTTCAGGACGGAGGGAATCCAGACTGACGACAACTTCTTTGAGGGGGTCCAGGAGCTCCGGTTTCGATGCGGTCCTCATTCCGTTCGTGACCGTCGAAGTTATCATGCCCAGCTTGCGTGCTTCCCAACAAATTTCGAGAAAATCCGGCTTGAGCGTGGGTTCCCCTCCCTGGAACTTGATACGAATGGTGCCCAGCCGCTGGAGATCCCGCAGCACCGAACACCACTGTTCCGTGGTCATGAGCTGTGTCGGCACATCAGGACAGCGACAGTAGATGCATCGCTGGTCGCAAGAATTCCAAAGCTGGGCTGCTACCTCATACGGACGGACTTTATTGGGGTAGTATTTCAAAAAACGCAGACCGATTTTAAGCTGTTGGGCTGTTATCATAACCTTCCTCATTTCCACCTAATGGCCCCAGGAGAGTCGGATTTTTATTCAATGAGAGGAGCGAGACCAGGAGCAAAATAGAGAACCGAACCAAAGCTTTGCACAAAACAAAGAAACCGGGTCTTTTCTCCGAATGATTCGAGAGAAAAAAAACCTGGAGGATTATTGAAACCAGCATCAACGCTGAAAGCATACCAATAAACATCCAATGCCTGGTCGCAGCAAGAAAACAGGCCGACGCAATCATTATCAGACTAAACCAGCCGACCAAGGAAAACTGCCAGAGACGAACGAACTTTGCTATCTCCCAACCGATGGGGGGATCAGTGTGAGCCTGAGAATGCACAAGCTCGTTCACATAGCTCGCTCCCCGTCTTCTTCGGAACCTGACAAACTCCTGAGGGGTTTGTGGAACTCTGAGCTCATGGGCCACGGCCTCACGGCATATCCTCACGCGGTAGCCGCGAGCACTGATGTCGAGCCCCAGATGAATATCTTCTGCAATGGCATCTTGAGCGAGAGAGAGAAAAATATTCCGGTTCACTGCATAACATACACCGGAAATCCCTGCACTCGAGAATATCTCTCCTTCCAGCCACCAGATGTAGTTCAGAAATATCCAATGGATCCGCTCCTCAAGAAGGCTGCTCTTCGGTTTGACTTTCGCTCCAACCATAGCGGTGGCAGGATCACTCGTCAAGCAATGAACGAGCTCTCTGATACAGGGAGGCTCAAGCCGGGAGTCGGCATCCGTGAAAACGATGATATCTTCTCCCGGATTAGTCAGGATATGATTTATTTGGTCGACTTTTCCCCGGGATTGGTTCAAACAGATGAGTTTGATTTTCTTCCCTCTCGAGATCTCCCTTTTTACGAATTCCACGGTTCTGTCTTTCGATCCGCCATCCACAACGATCACATGCATTCGATCTTGGGGATAATCGCTGAGTCCCACATCGTCAATCTTATCTAAAATACCGGCTTCTTCATTCAAAGTGGGGATCACAACGGCAATTTCAGGGTAATCAGGAGCAACATTTGAGGTTTTGGGATTCAAAAAAACAAGCAGCCTGAGAATCAACACATACCCGACCGTGGACATCCAGACTATGGCAAATGAACCGACAAACAGAGCCAGAAGAATTTTATCAACCATGAAATGAGATGAATTTCAGAGTCTTATATCATATCTTTGTAATCCCCCATGTCAAATGTTTTTTTCGTTTTAATTTATCTTCCCGTTATGTATAATATTTTAAGCAAGCTGGGGCAATGAGCAAATTGCGCACGTCCCTCAAAGGAGGAGAAATGAAATCCAAAAGGCTATTTTACCTCTCTATACTGACCGTTGTGTTTTTGCTTGTCTCTTCTACGGCATTTGCCGGAATCACTGCGGTTCAAGACTGGTCCCCCCGGGGAGCTATCAAGTTCAAAACAGCCGCTTCCTGTCAATTCAACGGTTATTTCGAAAGGACGGATGTCTATGCCGTCTTCGCTGTGTTCACGGTCCGGCAGCAGGATCTGACTCTGAAAGACGAGCTGTGGTATTTGACAGTAGGCGGATCGAGTTCTTCAACTACCTACGGAAAGATCACTTCCAGACAGCGGCTGGCCGTAGAGGAAGTCATCAGCCACGTGGACTGCACGAGCGATGGCGGGAAAAAGGCGTACGTGGTTTGGGACCGCTCCGATGACCCCTTGGATACCGATAACGCCTACTGGACGTGCGTCGATATACTCGGCGGCTGGACTGGATACAATGAAGTACCATCCGTCGGCGGCGGAGGCTCTTTCGGATGCGGTATCGCCTATCACGGGGGAGCGCTGGCTATTTCCGCCTGCGGAAGGGGCCGCTGCCAGTACCGATCCTTCGTCTGGCCGGACGTTACGGATCCGGCGACATACGTGGAAGCCATCTTTTGGTATGACGGCCAGTCGCCAAAGGCTTCGGATATCATCTGGAACGGAGAGGACAGTTTTTTGATGGCCCATCTCTGTGACTGGGATAGCGGCGACTGCTTCATTGCAATGGTATCTCTGTTACCGGACGGAACCTATACCGGTTTTACCCTTCTCGGAGATCCTTCCTGGACGGACAGCGACTATAAAGACATATATTTGGTCTATTCCGATAATCCAATCAATAAGCACAACCGGGTGATCATCCAGACCGACAGGGTTACTTTCTGGACGGATCAATGGGGAAATCCGATCGGATCCCCGGTTTTTTTCGGCCCCTTGCCGAGCTATCCTGCATGTGAATACTGGGGCCGGGAGAAGGCGAGTATAGCCAACTTCTACAGCCACAATAAGAGAAGAACGATTCACGCCGAGTGGTTCTATAATCCTCTGCCTGCCGTCAACATCTATCGTCTGCGGGAGCTGTTTTTAGGCCCGGTTGCCTGCTGTTCCTCTGACACTTTCAGGGATGCAGAAGTGCTGTTGATCAGACGGAGTTTCATAAAGCTGAAAAAACATAAAATCTTTTTTAATTTCGAACGTCAGGATTGACAGAGATTCCGTCCTTCACAGTTCTCCACAAGCATTCATTCTTTTAAAATCCGCGGGGAGATTGTCTGCATGAAGATTTGGGTATGTTTTGCATTATAGATCTGT
>JAFGNQ010000342.1 GCA_016926925.1 Candidatus Aminicenantota bacterium | reverse complement strand
GTGGTCAACACCAAGGAGCCCGTTCTTCGCACTCTCTTGAGCAACGCCTTAGCCATGACTTCCAGCATCCCCGTGCTCTCCATTATGCCGCCGAAGGAGAGGGCACAGATGATCAAGGCGACAGTCTCCATCATGCTCATAAGCCCTCCGCGCGTCAACAAATCGTCGACCATGGCAATTCCGGTCTTCGAAATAAAACCGGAGTGAGCGGCCTCGATTACATCGCTCAGAGATCTGGACTGAGTGATCATCCCGAAGATTCCACCAAGTGCTGTCCCTCCCAGAAGTGCAGGCAGAGGGGGGATTTTCTTAACGACCATGACAATCACCAGAGCAGGAGGCAAAAGCAGAAGAGGGTGAATGAAAAAGTTTGCCTTTAACGTCGTCATGATGGTATCGATATTCTGAGTTTCCAGAACTCCCCCGGCAAAGCGGGCACCGATGATTCCATAAAGTATGATGGACAGAATGTACCCCGGAGTCGTCGTGTAGATCATGTGTCTTACATGAGAAAAGACATCCGTCCCGGCAACCGCGGGAGCGAGATTGGTGGTATCCGAGAGGGGGGACATTTTGTCCCCGAAGTAGGCTCCGGAGACAATCGCACCGGCAACCATAGCCACTGGGATACCCAAACCCCGCCCAACTCCGATAAGGGCGACGCCTACGGTTCCGGCCGTAGACCATGACGATCCAGTCCCGAGCGAAACAATGGAGCAAATGATCAGGGTCGCAACCAGAAATATGCCGGGAGAAAGAACCTTCAAGCCATAAAAAATCATGGAAGGCACAACACCTCCGGAAATCCAGGTTCCGATCATCGTTCCCACAACCATCAGGATGAGGATGGCTCCCATAGCAAGGTTAATTCCGTTGACCATCCCCTTATGAATTTCCTCCCAGGGGTGTTTGTGGGCGATGGCTACGGCCGCAGCCACTGCAGCCGCGGCGATTAATGGGATATGAGGTTGAAGTCCGTACTCTTTGATGGTCACAAAAAGAGCGATAATAAGAAAAACAACCGGGATCAGGGCGATTCCAAGTTTTATTTTCTTTGGCTTATCCGTCACTAACAATATCTTTCAGGTAGAAAATGTGATTTTACTCGAACACGATTCAAAAGGCAACTTCAAATAAAATTGAACTGCATCGAATAGGCTGAAAGGAAGCCGATGCGCCAAGATCGGCTCGCCCGGAGGGGAAAAAATGACGGCAGCATGATTGAAAACTCTTGAGAATGTAAGTGCCGCCATTTTTTATGAATTGCCCAGGTAATTTTTTTGACGTGGCAGAATGATTGTGCTATATGTATACGGAAAATTCGCGAGGGAACGCCGCAGAATGGATCATTCTACCGGCCGCTAAAGTCCTATTTTCCCGTTGGCAAGCTTAAAATGAAGACAATATCTCTACAACTGAAGGACGGAACCGAATACAGAGGCACCTCATTCGGCGCGGAAATATCCGTATCCGGGGAGGTCGTCTTCAATACCGGGATGGTCGGTTATGTGGAATCTCTGACAGACCCGAGTTACTCAGGGCAAATCCTCGTGCTCACCTATCCTTTGATCGGCAATTACGGGGTCCCCGGGCTTGAATTTCAGAACAATCTGCCTTCACACTACGAATCCGATAAAATCCAGATTGCAGGCTTGATCGTTGCGGATTATTCCCACAGTCAGCAACATTGGCAAGCCGTTAAAACCCTCGCAGACTGGCTCAAAGAAGAGAACCGACCCGCCCTCACGGGAATCGACACCAGAGCCCTAACAAAGAAACTGCGGGAAAAGGGCACGATGCCCGGAAAAATCGTCTTCGACTCCGATGTCGAGTTCCATGATCCGAACACGGAAGATCTCGTAAAAACGGTTTCCGTCAGCGAGCCTGTTCTCTACAATGAAAACGGCGACAAAAAGATTGTCGTCATCGACTGCGGTGTGAAGTGCAACATCCTCCGCAGCCTCATCAAAAGAAACTGCCGCGTCCTGCGTGTCCCCTGCAATTATGACTTCTTTGGCCGGAACTTCGATGCTGTCCTAGTCTCCAACGGCCCGGGGGATCCCAAGATGTGCCGGGAAACCATCGAAATCGTCAAGAAATGCTTTGCGCAACAAATCCCTACCTTCGGTATCTGTTTGGGCAACCAGATTATGGCTCTGGCTGCGGGCGCAAATACGTATAAGCTCAAATACGGGCACAGGAGTCAAAACCAGCCCTGTCTCCAGGTGGGGACGAAAAGATGCTACATAACATCACAAAACCACGGCTATGCCGTCGCAGACGAAACCTTACCAGAAGGGTGGGAGCCCTGGTTTCGGAATGTCAACGACAACACCAATGAAGGCATTAAACACTGTTCCGAACCCTTCATGGCGGTCCAATTTCATCCGGAGCATTCACCGGGACCCGTAGACTCGGAATTCTTGTTCGACCTCTTTCTCGAATTGACAGGCAAATGAAAAAAGTCATTCTGTTGGGTAGCGGAGCTCTCAAAATCGGGCAGGCGGGTGAATTCGACTACTCAGGGAGTCAGGCCATCAAGGCGCTCAAAGAAGAAGGAGTAAGCGTCATATTGGTCAATCCCAATATCGCAACCATCCAGACATCCGAAGCCTTAGCGGATAAAATTTACTTTTTGCCGGTCACCCTTTATTTTGTCGAAAAGATCATCGAAAAGGAGAAACCGGATGGAATCCTGCTCGGCTTCGGAGGTCAAACAGCCCTGAACTGCGGTGTGGAGCTTTTCGAAAAAGGAATCCTCCAAAAGTACGATGTCAAAGTTTTAGGCACATCGATCCAAAGCATCATGGATTGTGAAGACAGAAAAAGGTTCGCGAATAAACTCAAAGAGATCGGCTTGAAAGTCCCCAGAAGCATGGCAGTCACGAACATTGAGGAAGCTCTGGAAGCAGCCAAAGAGATAGGATATCCGGTAATGACCAGAGTAGCTTATGCTCTAGGCGGTTTGGGGTCCGGCATTTCCTACGGTGAAGAAGAGCTCCGCAAAAGAGCGGCGAAAGCTTTTGCCTTCGCCCGGCAAATTCTCATCGAGGAGTACCTGGATGGATGGAAAGAGATCGAATACGAAGTCGTGCGCGACTGTCACGACAACTGCATTACGGTCTGCAACATGGAGAATTTCGATCCTATGGGAATCCATACCGGGGAGAGTATCGTCATAGCCCCATCACAGACTCTGACGAACCGGGAATACCACAAACTGAGAGATATCTCCATCCGGGTCATCCGGCATCTGCATATCGTGGGTGAATGCAACATCCAGTTCGCTCTCGATAAGGAGAGCGGTGATTACCGCATAATCGAAGTCAACCCCAGACTGTCTCGGAGCAGCGCCCTGGCATCCAAAGCCACAGGATATCCTTTGGCATTCATCGCCGCTAAACTCGCTCTTGACTATTCTCTGGTCGACCTCAAAAACACCATCACAAAACAAACCACTGCCTGTTTTGAGCCCGCCCTTGATTACGTTGTCGTCAAGATTCCCCGTTGGGACCTAACAAAGTTCAAAAGGGCATCCAAGAAGATCGGCAGCGAAATGAAGAGCGTCGGCGAAGTCATGGCTATCGGCAGAACTTTCGAAGAAACTTTGCAAAAAGCCATACGAATGCTGCAAGTCGGCATGTACGGTATTGTCGGCAATGATATCGCCTTCAATGACTTGGAGCAGAGTCTAAAAAATCCGACCGACATGCGCGTATTTGCAGTTGCCGAAGCCGTTCGGAACCAGTCTATCGAAAAAATTCACGATTTAACACGTATTGACAAATGGTTTCTGCTCAAGATTAAAAACATCGTCAATCTGGAGGAAGAGCTCAAAGGTTACGATGCTGAGAGCATCCCGAGAGATGTGATCCTGAAGGCCAAAAAACTTGGATTTTCCGATAAACAGATTGCCATTGCCGTGAATAGAGAAGAGCTGGATATCAGAGGTTTACGAAAGAGATTAGGGATAACACCTTGTGTCCGGCAGATCGACACCTTAGCGGCCGAATACCCTGCTCAGACGAATTATCTTTACCTTTCCTACAACGGTATCGAGGATGACACGGAGCCTCTGGATGGACAGAGCGTCATTGTACTCGGTTCGGGCTCCTACCGAATCGGTTCCTCCGTAGAGTTTGACTGGTGTTGTGTCAATGCCGTGTTGACTCTAAGAAAGATGGGCTATAAAACCATCATGATCAATTACAACCCCGAAACGGTCAGCACGGATTTCGACATCTGTGACAAGCTGTATTTCGAGGAGTTGAGTTTCGAAACGGTTGCCGATATCTACGAAAAAGAGCGTTCCCTGGGCCTCATCATTTCCATGGGAGGCCAGATACCGAACAACCTGGCCATGAAATGCCTGAAGTACGGAGTGAATATCCTAGGCACTTCACCATTGAATATCGACCAAGCCGAAAACAGACACAAGTTTTCAGCCCTCCTGGATGAGCTGGGGATCGATCAACCGGAATGGAAGGAACTCACCAGCGCGGATGAAGCTAAATCCTTCGCCAACAGCGTCGGCTACCCTGTGTTGGTCAGGCCCAGCTACGTTTTGAGCGGAGCCGCCATGTCCGTTGCCTTAAATGATGTGGAACTCTTGCATTACCTGGAAAAAGCATCCCATGTCAGCCCGGAGTTCCCCGTAGTATTGAGCAAGTTTATCGAAAAGGCCAAAGAGATAGAGATAGATGCCGTGGCAAAACGCGGAGAGCTATTTGTCTATGCCATATCCGAGCACGTTGAAAACGCAGGGGTTCACTCCGGTGATGCCACCATGGTTCTTCCTCCTCAAAAGACATACCTCGAAACTACCCGGCGTATGAAGAGAATTGCCAGACAGATTGCCGAGCATTTGGCCATCAACGGACCCTTCAACATCCAGTTCATCGCCAAGGACAACGATGTCAAGGTTATAGAGTGCAACTTGCGTGCATCAAGATCCTTCCCCTTTGTTTCCAAGATCTTCAAGATGAACTTCATCGACCTGGCCACACAGATCATCATGGGCGTCGATGTTCCCCGTATCGATAAATCCTGTTTCGAATTGGACTATGTCGGCGTCAAAGCACCTCAATTCTCTTTCACGAGAATCAAGGGAGCCGACCCCATTTTGAGCGTCGAGATGGCTTCGACCGGAGAGGTGGCCTGCATCGGAGACAGTTTTGAAGAAGCCTTTTTGAAGTCGCTTCTCTCGGTCGGCTTTGAATTTCCCCAGAAAAACATTCTGTTGTCCACCGGCCCCTTCGAGAGCAAAGCCAAATTCCTGCCCACGGCTAAGAGATTGCATGACCTCGGCTTCAGGCTTTTCGCCACGCAAGGCACTTCGGATTTCATGAAGTATCACGGAATTCTCTCGGAAGTTCTGTACTGGCCTCTTCAAAAAAAAGAGCCCAATGCCATATCCTACATCGCAGGGGGAAAGCTGGATCTCATCATCAACATCCCGAAAAGCATCGATGAGGAAGAATTGACGAACGATTATTTGATAAGAAGAAAGGCTGTCGACTGCAATATCCCGCTGATCACCAACCTGCAGTTCGCCGAGAGGTTTATCGAAGCCATATCAAGGATAAAGCTCGAAGATCTGTCTATCAAATCCTGGGACGAATACTGAGCTTCGGGTTTCAATAAGCGGTCTTGACTCGAATTCCCTTGTAATACTTTTTTAAAATATCCTTGTATTTGGCACCGGCCAGTGCCATTCCATAAGCACCCACCTGGCATAGCCCGACACCGTGTCCCCAGCCCCTTCCGTTAAAGGAAAAATGGGTGATATCTCCTGCATCATCATATTCCCTGTCGATCACAAAAAGCGTTTCCCGCAGGCCGAGAACCCTCCGGATTCGTAATCCTTTGACCACAACCTGGCTCTCGTCCCCTGATACCAGAAGTTCGACGACTCTTTTAGAGTCCCCTCTTCTTTGAGGAATCAAATCTTTCAGTTTGCCGATGGGATAATACTGATTGATACGCCTCTCTAATGTTTCCCTGGATTTCCTCACCGTCCAACTGTGGACGACAGAACTCCTGTCCAGAATATTCGAATGGGGTGGATAGCTGACTTCCAGCAATCGAATAAGGCCATCCCGTTCAACCCACTTGACCTCTTCGCCACCCAGAAGGCGGAGTTGAGAAGGAAAGGAAAAATCGCCGTCATAATTTCTCACCAGATAACAATCCGGAGACATGTCTGAAACCTTGTCTTTTTTTTGCTCTTCCAGCAATACCTTTCCATCATCCAATCCTTTGAATTTTCCATGATGCATCAAATCCGGATGGTCTCGGATGATTTTCCACAAACAGACAGCCGCTTCTCCGCGAGTCAGAATCGTCTCGGGACTCTCCATATCGGAGGGATCGGGGTAAATGCCTTCCTTTATCAAGTAAGCGACACTGCCGCTCTCCTCGCCGTTCCACCCAGTCGATCCCTCGAGGATGTAATCTTTTTCACTGTCAAGCATGAGGTTTTCGATGCGTTCCTTCCAGTCGAAGGCATCAATGACGCAATCGGCAAAGCTCCGGCGATTGAGCGTACGTTTGTCCGAAGCGAACTTTTTCTCCTTTTTCCCCAACAAAGGCAGTGCGTTTCGGATCCAAGTCATGACCTCATCATGAGAAGCTTCTGCGCCGAAATAGACGGGATCTTCCTTTTTTGGGATGACTTTCAGGCTCATAAGCGACATGATCTCACGGCTGATATTCCTGTCGTTTATATAGACCGGAAGCGTGGAATTCGTGTTTTGTAGAATCCACTCCTTCTGTTTTTCATAAACACATTCCGTACTCCTCAAATAGGGCAAAGCCGGCCCATCAAAAACATCCTCCACATCTTCCGTCATACCCCCGCAAGTACTCGTGTAGAGGGCATCGATCAACTTTCCCTTATAAAAGGCAACCTCCCCGTGAGTCTCCTCTACGGCAAGGCTGCTGAGAGGGTGCTCGGCATTCATTCCCTGGTAAAACTGAGATTTCGGGGTATCACACAAATCGTATCCCAGATCGTCATACTGCTTGAGATTCTTTATGGCATACGTCCTCGCAGCTACGGCCTGGGCTTTTTGCGCTTCCAGCTCATTGAAAGTGTAGGGGGAAAGTTCGCTGGGAACAACGGATTTCAGATAGTTCTCCAGATTCAGGATGTTCACCAGGACAATACCTTTGCGACTGGCTTTGAGAACAAAAATCCCCCGATAGTCCCTTCCCTTAAAAGAAAGGTAGCTCTGCGGATTGCTCGGAATGAAGTAGAGCACGGTGTCATCGCTCAAACTCTTCAGTTCATCGTTAATAAGAATCCACAACGGACGCGATTCTTCTTCGGTTACCTCTTCCTGCACGATCCAGGTGTCCTTAATCCCCAAAGTGTTCAGCGTCATGATGTAGCGCAATGCATCGCCCCGCGTAAGGAAATCACCCACGATCACTTGATAGAGACCATCGATTTTGTCTTCGGTGTTCGTCCTCACATAAACCTTGGCAGTGAGCATTGTCCTCAATTCCTGGGCGAACAACTCGGCCTCTTCGATATCTTTGGATTGGGCTACGCGAACGAGAAATTTTTCCGAGAGTTTCTCCTTTTGTCCCTTTATGAAGACTTCGTCGACATCATCCGCGATCAGCTTGTAGTTCATCTTGACTTCATAGATCTTCATCCCAGTTGAGGAGCTGATTCGAATCTGACCCAGGTTGACTCCGAGACCTACTCTAATGATCGGTTTTGGAATTAGAAAGCCATGGAAAAATGTATTTTCCTTTGCAAATTCGATGGGCTCTCCTCCAAAAAACAGAAAACTCAACATCACGGCAATAATGTACTTGAAATTTTTGATCACGGATTTTTTCATCGGCTGACTTTTAAGGAAATTATAAGCAGGAGATATCCTACTGTCAAGAAAAAAATCTATATATTCTACCTCTCAGTATTTTCCTACTACATATAGTATTTGACTTTTTAATAAAATAACCACTAAATCTATCGGAAAACGCAATAAATGTCAACTGCAAAAAGAAATTAAATTACGTCGAATTATTTGTCAAAGCGTGATCAAATTGTTACTATAGTGAAAAATAAAGCTCCAAGGGAGCCGGATAGCAAAAATTAATGTACGAATCCAAAGCGGAATCCCTTCAAGAGTTGAATCTTTGCATCATCGCCGAAAACTCACCTGAATATCAGGAAATCAAACAGTTCACCTATGATAATGACATCGCTCTTTTCTTCTTGGAACCGGAAGAGGATATTCTTTTCGCACTCAGTAAAAACAACATCAGCATTGTCCTGATCGATATGGACAAGAACAAATCGGAAGGCCTTACCCGGCTCGATATCATCAAGCAATCCGATCCGTTGATAGATGTCATTTTGATCGGTGAGGGCTTGATACCTGAAAACGTCGTCAGGCTGATCAGTATGGGAGCCACCGCTTATCTTGAAAAACCTCTCACTGCGGAGAGCACTCAAAGCACGCTGCAAGGAATTATCGATAAACGCACTCTGCGAAAAGAAACATTCCTCCTCGAGAGGAAATTGGAAGAAAAATACTATTTCAATGACATAGTGGGCAAAAGCCCCTATATGCTCGAAATCTATTCTTTGATAGAGAAAGTGGCCAAGCATTTCACCTGCATTCTTATCACGGGCGAGACCGGCACAGGAAAAGAGATGGTAGCTAAAGCTATTCACAGGCTTAGCCCAAACGCGAACCCGAAACTTGTCATTTGCGATTGCGTCTCCATTCCTGAAAACCTTTTTGAATCCGAACTTTTCGGCTATATGAGAGGGGCCTTTACCGGAGCGGATAAAGATAAGAAGGGTTTGTTCGAGGAGGCCCATGAGGGGATCATTTTCCTGGATGAAATCGGAGAAATTCCTCTCACCATCCAGGCAAAGCTTTTAAGGGTTTTGGAGCAGCATGAATTCAGACCTCTTGGGGCCAATGACACCAGGAAAGTCACAGTCAGGGTGATCGCCGCAACCAGCAGGAATCTGAGGGAAAGCATATCAGAGGGCGGTTTCAGGGAAGATCTGTTTCATAGGTTGAACAAAATTGAAATTCATCTTCCTCCGCTGAGGGATCGGACAGAAGATATCCCGCTCTTAACCCGGCACTTCCTCAATGCGTTCAACGAAAAGTTCGATAAGGATCTGAAAGGAATTTCGCAGAAAGTCCAAAAATTGTTCCTCAAGTACGAGTGGCCCGGAAACGTCAGAGAGCTGCAAAATGTCCTGGAGAGAGCTTCCATGCTGGCCAAATCCCACTTCATCAACATTCCCGATTTGCCACAATACCTTCAAGATTCGATACCTTCCCTGACAAAAATCCCGTTCATCCGAAAAGAACAGCTCTCAACCCTTGAAGAATTGGAAAAGGAATACATCCTTTATCTGTTGAATCTCGTGGGCAAAAACATGAAAAAGACGGCAAAGATTCTAAATATATCACGGACAACGTTGTACAACAAACTCAAGAAATACAACATCTCCCCCTAAAGCATCGGGTGTCTCCAACCTGCCCGCAAACCGCAATTTTTAGCACCGGAACCCCCGGAATATGACCAGATTCAGAACACGGAAGCTAAGAGTCGCGTAACTTCTTTAATTACAGTGTTTTTGTGCTCATCCTCTCTATTTGTGTTCAATTATTAAACACTCCACATAACCCGAACCAGACTCTTTAAATTAATCTATATTATTTATTATCAATAACTTATCAGCATCTCGCCTTGCTGGCATTATTCTTGCTTTATTTTAGAGCGAAATGAAAGAGGAGAGCCAAGTTATGAAAGTCCAAAAAATGAAGCGCCGATATGTCCCCGCATTATCCCTTGTCGTGTGTCTCGTGTCAATTCTCTATCTTCCGATGCATGCAGAGGACAGAGCGGAGAACCGTGTTGGATTCGACAATCCTGCAGGTGTCCCGGCCGAATTGAATTCTACCGCAGTCCGGGCACAGACCGAACTTATCTCATCCACATTTTCCCTTCCCGGACTCGCTGCAGAGTCGCATTATCCTTTTCAAATTCAGACCTTCCGCATCCCGGAACCTCAGAAACAAATCCAGATTACCGTATCTTCCAAACCCAATTTTGAACGTACCCTCTACACATCATCCCTGTTGACGCTGACCGCACTCAATATAGCCGATGTCATCACGACCATGCAGGCCCTCAAGCATAACGGATTGACGGAGGGGAATCCCGTGATGCAGCCTGTTGTCAAGAATATATATCTTTTCTCGGCTGTAAAATTGAGCGTAGCCGTAATGGACTACTTCCTCTTACAAAAACTGCACAAAAAGAACAGGACGCTGGGATGGGTCGCCAGCCTGGCCGCCAACCTGGCAATGTCCTATGTTGTCACAAACAATATCCGCAAGATCCAACAAGTGCAGGCGAGATGAGAGTAATGCCTAAAAAATCATTTACCCATATCGGGAAGAGACGGGAATGAAAATGCCGAAATACCTGTATTACTACCTCTTTGTGAACGACAAAAGACTCAAAAAGAACAATTTACCATCCCTCCAGAATTTGAAGAATGAATACATCGGATACATTTTACAGGTCACAAAAAACAATGTGTCCGAGGCTTCCGATATACTCCGGGTTTCCCCACCTACCCTCTACAAGAAGCGCAAAACCCAGCAAATCCACTAAATGAATTATCTATAAAAATCACTGACATTCTTTTTCTCAAGACATCAATATCTTATTGTCAGTGATTTTTACCCTTCGGGCGAGCCGAACTTGCCGCATCGGCTCCGGAAACCGTTCGTTTGAACCGCATGGGGTGGGTGGAGAAATTCTGGACGAAAAGGAACTGTGACGAGCACATGCTTTAGCCACTTGATAACAGTTCTCCACTGAAACGCTTGGCTCCGGAAGAATGTATTTGAATTTGGAAGCAATTTCTGTATACTTATAGCACCCATATGAACAGGAGGTGTTCATGAAAAAGACTCTATCTTTAAGTCTGTTCTTTTTTTGTCTATTCAGCTGGCTGGCAGCGCCGGCGATCAGTGAATCCGCCGACGATGTTCTCAACAAAATGATCGATGCTTTGGGAGGCAGAAAAGCATTGGAAGGCATAGAAGATGCAACTATGACCGGAACCATGGAATTAACTCAGATGGGACTTTCGGCAACCGTCACCAGTTACAGAAAAAATCCCAACAAAACCCGCATGGATATCGAAGTGATGGGGATGGTCATTACCCAGGCTTTTGACGGCCAAACCGCCTGGATGGTCAATCCTCAAACCGGAAGCTCGGAAGAACTGCCGGAACAATTTGCAGAGTATTCGAAAAGAGATTCCCTCGGCGACGCCGCCTATCTCGATCCGAAAAAATACGGGATCACCTATACTTTAAAAGAGAAGGAAAGCATCGAAGGAAAAGAATACCTGGTGCTCGAACAAGCATTTGCCGACGGTTATATTGCTACCCTGTACGTCGATCCGAAAACGTATCTCGTGTACAAAAGCAAAGGCACGGCCTTGAACCAGATGCAGGTCGAAGTGGAACAAGAGACGGTCCAGATGGACTATAAAAAAATTAACGGGATGATGGTCCCCCATACCGTCACCATTTTCCAGGATGGCGAAGAATTCGGAGTGATGACTATAGCGGAAGTCAAATACAACTCCGGTCTGGAGGATTCTTTCTTCGAAATGCAATAAATCCT
>JAFGNQ010000050.1 GCA_016926925.1 Candidatus Aminicenantota bacterium | reverse complement strand
CGGTGCTTCGGACTTGGGTGCGAGTTCGGGGCGCTGGGCAGGCACCGGTTCCGGAGGCGGCTCGTGTTTTACGAATACGGCTTGATAGACAAAAAGGACGACGAAGGAAAGAACAATGGCTAAAAGTAATCGCTTTTCCATGTGGATTTCCTTTACGGCACGGGATCGATTCCTCCAGGATGGAATGGGTGGCATTTAAGGAGTCTTTTACTGCCTAGAATCAGCCCCTTGAGCAGACCGTGTTTGGTGATGGCGTCATAGGTGTAATCCGAGCAGGTGGGAAAGAATCGGCAGTGCTGACCGAGCAGAGGAGAGAGCCATTTTTTATAGGTTTTGATCAGTAATAGAACAGCTTTTTTCATGAGTGCTGATGATTCCGGCTCAATGTCTGCAATGCCTTGAGGAAGTCTTCTTGAAGTTCTGTCCAGGGTGCGAATGGGGCATTTTTTTTGGCAATGATGATGAGATCCGTTGATTTGGCGAGTAGGTGCTTATTTCTGCGGAAGAGGGCTCTGAAGCGCCTTTTGATTTTATTTCTCACAACAGCATGACCCACTTTTTTGCTGGCAACCACAGCTATCCTGGAATAGCTCAAATCATTGGCGAGGTAGACGAGGTTGAAGTATCTTCCTCTGTATCGATTGCCTTTATCATAAAGAAAAGTAAATTCTTTCTTTTTTCTAATTCTCTCTTGAGGCGTGAGAGACTCTGACATCAAGCGGAAAGTCTTTTTCTACCTTTCTGCCGTCTGCTCTTGATCACATTCTGTCCGCCCTTGGTTCTCATGCGCACCAGAAAACCGTGATTCTTTTTTCGTTTTCTTTTATTGGGCTGGAACGTTCTTTTCATCTTTCTGTTCTTTCAGTACAAGTGTTGAGTTAGATATGGTAATAAACCTGCCCCTCTCTGTCAACCTGAATTATTCATAAAAAATGTCGATGTTACTAATAACTGTTTCAATATCAGTGATTTATACAGATTTTACGTCTCTTCTAAAACTGATTTACACTCGCTATTCTTCTTAAAATTAATCGCCATTTTTTCCCCTCCGGGCGAGCCGATCTTGCCGCATCGGCTTCGTTGCAGCCCACTCGCGGTAGGCTCACTACAGCTTTCTGGGCTGCTTCCTTGCCGCTGTGGCAACCTCGGCCCGTGAACAATCCAGGACCCTGAATTATTCATAAAAAATGTCGATGATTAGTCTAACTAATGAATTATCAATATATTAGGTAGTTTTGCACAAGCATTCTAATAGGCGCTTTTTTCGTGCGTTTCTCAATCAAAATCGACATTTTTTCCCCTCCGGGCGAGCCGATCTTGCCGGGTTAGGTTGGGTCGGCATCGACTTCCTCTATTGGAATATTGATGTTTATAGGCGGTCTTATCAGACCGAGAAATGGGGACAATCGGTCGCGTCGATTTATTTTTAGGCCTGTAAACAAAGATTTTTGTGAAGATATTTGACACTTAACCTGGCTTGGATTATAATGAGACTCACCAAATGAATGGATTAAAGGTTGGGGATAAGGTTATTTATCCCAATCAAGGTATCGGTATCATAGAAGATATCCAGGAAGAGAATTATTTCGGGGAAACTTTTCGCATATTCCACCTTAGGATTTTAGCCAATGACACTCTCGTTTTGCTTCCCTCCTCCAATGCCCAAGAAATAGGGATCCGCAAACCCATTCCAGAAGGTTCGATAGAAAATATCTTCAAGTTTATGAGCAATGGTATCGTTGAAGTGACTATGAATTGGAAGGGACGGTACAAAGAGCATGTGGACTTGATGAAATCCGGTCAAATGCTGGATATGGCCCTTGTGCTCAAAAGTCTTTTCTACCTCAATCTTATCAAGCCGCTTTCGTTCCGTGAAAAAAAGATGATGGAAAGAGCGAAGGTTCTCATCGTCTCCGAAATCTCGGAGGTTTCCGAGGAACCTGTGGATAAAATCGAAGAGAGAGTGATGACTTCCTTGTCTTGCTGCTTCAAAAACGTCAGCCATCCCCTCGATTCCTAATTGCCGACTCGCTCCCTTATTTTTTGTCCTTGATTCTTGGGCGTTTGGTTTCATTCCGTTACTGAGTGCGCCGTTTCCCTCTTTTATTCTGCGCCGATAAGCGGAATTCTCCCGGACAGGCTTGGACAAAATCCTTCTAAAGGGTATATACTTTGAAAGAGAAGCGGATTTGTTTGTTCCGTGGCGAAAAAGAAAACGCCCCTCAGGATGAATCAAGTCCTGCTCAAACCGAATCAAGGACAGACTTCGTATGAGGCTCATAGCAAAGAATAAAAAGGCCTTTTTCAATTACGACATCCTCGAATCTTTCGAGGCAGGCGTAGCTCTCGTGGGAACAGAAGTCAAATCCATCAGAGAAGGGCGGATCAGTTTGAAAGAAAGTTATGCCGAGCTTAAGCAGGGGGAGGTCTTTCTCGTAAACTGCCACATCAGCCCCTACGAAGCTGCCAGCTGGTTCAATCATGATCCTTTGAGGGCTCGAAAACTTCTTCTCCATAAAAGAGAGATCAAACGCTTGACTGGAAAGATTCGCGAGAAGGGTTTGACCCTGATCCCCACAAAAATCTTCATCAATGACAAGGGGAGGGTGAAGGTGGAAATCGGTCTTGCCAAGGGAAAAAAGGCCTACCAGAAGCGAGAGACCATCCGGGAGCGGGATAGAAACAGGGAAATGAGAGCTGAAATGAAAAAGTGGCGGAAATAGGGCAAAGCCGGGTTGCTTCTTAAGCTTTACCGATCTTAGGTATGTGCTTAGCCGAGATCGAGGGTGACGATCAGCGGCGCATGGTCCGACGGCTTCGGCTGCCGCCTTTTTCTCGTCCAGATGTCGACTTCAACGCCGGCCACACTCTTTTTCAAAGACTCGGTACAGAGTGCATAATCGATGCGCATCCCCTCATCTTTCCATATGGCCCCGCCTATGTAGTCCCACCATGTGAATTGCTTTGAGTCGGGGTATTTGAAGCGGAAGGTGTCCACAAATCCCCAGTCGAGCAGCTCTTCGAATACAGCCCTTTCCTCGGGCAGCGTTCCGATGGAATCCTTCAGGGCTATGGGATTGTAGACGTCCCTATCTTCGCGAGCCACATTGAAGTCGCCGACGATGAGGATGGGATCTTTCGGGGAGTGATGGCTGTTCAAATGAGCGATGAGCCGGCGATACCAACCCTGTTTGTACTCGAATTTGGGCATTCCTTTCAAGTCGCCATGCGGAGCGTAAACGTTGATGATACGGATTCCTTTATAGCGGCAGGAAAGAAATCTTTTCTGTTCGTCCCACTCTGCGTCACCGAATCCTTTTTGGCCGTCTTCCAAGGGGCCTTTGGTGCATATGGCGACACCGTTATACGTTTTTTGTCCGAACACTTGGCAGTGAAATCCCGATCTTTCGAATTCATCCCGAGGAAATAGTTCCTCGACCACCTTAAGCTCCTGGAAACACAGCACATCCAGATCATCGTTTCTGTGCCGGATCCAATCGAGGATCAGTCCGGCTCTCACCCTAATGGAATTCACGTTAAACGTACAGATCTTCACGTCACACCTCTTGGATGTTTTTAAATCTCAATATAAACTATGCCGTTATTCTTGTCCTGTCACGGAATCAGAGGGGAGGCGACTCATAAGGCCTCAGTCGGGCTGCCAGCTTTATGGCCTCGATCATGCTTTTAGGGTTGGCCATGTCCTTTCCTGCGATATCAAAGGCCGTGCCATGATCGGGAGATGTCCGGACAAAAGGGAGGCCCAGAGTCACGTTGACGCCCTCGTCAAAAGCGACGATCTTGAAGGCAATGAGCCCCTGGTCATGGTAGAGTGCTATGGCCATCGTCTCCGGTTGTCCGAGGGCTTGGCGGAAGACCACGTCGGGAGGAAAAGGCCCTTGGATGGACATTCCTGATTTCCGTGCTTCGACGATTGCAGGTGTGATTTCTTGGATTTCCTCTGTCCCCAAAAGACCTGACTCTCCGGCATGTGGATTCATTCCCGCGACAAGAAAGTGATGCTCTCGGATCTGCATCCTCTCAAATACCTGCTTCAAAAGGAGAAAGAAGTCGAGAAGGTTGTTTTTCGTGATCTGCGCCAGGGCTTTTTTCAATGGGATGTGGTGGGTGAAGAGAGCTACCTTCAACGATTCCGACCAAAAGGACATGATCGCTTTAGGGAATATGCGGCCAAGGTACTCTGTGTGGCCGGCATAGGTGATATTGGCCAGGTTCCAGGAATGCTTGGAGATAGGTCCGGTTACCAGGGCATGGATTAGCCCGTCCCTGGCTTTTTTCACGGCTTTTTCGAAAAAAAGGAATGATGCCTCTCCGTTTGCGGCCGAGGGAGAGCCCTTATCTGCGGCTCGATCGGGATAGGGCACTTCATAAAGAGAGAGCGGGGGGAGATGGCCGATATCGGCCTCGTCAAACGGGATGATGTCCGGCTTCAACCCCAGGGAGCGTTTCTCCTCCTCCAGTACGAGCCTGGATCCGAAAAGTATGATACGCACTTCAGGGAGAACTTCTTTCTGAGAAACGGCTTTGAGTATGACCTCGGGTCCGACCCCTCCCGGATCACCCAAAGTGATCCCGATGACAGGGGGCTCATTTTCGTTTTCTCGGGGCGGGTTTCCTGGAAGGCGTTGTTTCTTCACTCTTATCCGGCTCTCCTTTCTCCTCCAGCTTAAAGATATACTTTATTGCATGCTTGTATATTAGGAGGTTGGGGGCGTCTTGTCTGTTGAATTTGATACAGTCTTTGTCGTACCACTCTAGAAATCCCTCGATTTTTTCTCCGTCATTGAAAACAACGATCATGGGTGTTTTTTTATTCATCTGCTTGAGGTAATAATAATTTTCGGCGTGGGTTTCGTAAGAAGGGTGTGCCTTTTTCTTGGCTGCATCACGCGACATCTTGTCTTTATATTCAGAAAAACTGGGACGGATAAGCTTCCTGTTCATAATTGCCCTCTCTTGGAGTTAATCAAATGTGAAAAGAGATTTTTGTATTTGCACTAAATTATACCACTAACTGTTGATAAATTCAATGGAACGAATCGAGTCATCTAAAATCTAACCCTAGGGTATATATCTTGTCATTTAAAAATCTAACCCTAGTGGACAGGAGGAATCAATGATT
>JAFGNQ010000341.1 GCA_016926925.1 Candidatus Aminicenantota bacterium | reverse complement strand
ATGATTAATTCAGGATAAAGGAGGAGAGTATGGGGAAAAAATGCGCTACACTTTACCTTTGTCTGCTTTTCTTGTCTAGCGGCTTGTGGTCCGGGGGGTGGAACAACACGTTGATGGGCATACGGGCCCTAGGCATAGGGGCCGCCTATGTCGGACTGGCCGATGATCCGAGTGCCATTTTTTACAATCCCGCCGGCCTGATCCTACAGAAGAACAAGCTGAATTTTTCCATCAATGGATTGTATGTCATGCCCGTTCATGAGTTTTCCGCGGACGGCTTGTCGGCAAGAAGTGAGGAAAGAACCTCTATTCCTCAAGTTTTTATCACCTATAAGACTTCGGATCGGATTACTTTCGGATTTGGGGTATATGCTCCATATGCGACCGGCGGCGTGAATTGGAGAGAAGAAGATCTCGGAACTCCATTGAATTCCTACCTCGGTATCCTATCGCTGACACCATCCGTGTCCTACCAAATCAGTGAAAAGCTGTCGATTGGATTCAACGTCAACATCTATCACTCTGTCCTTGAAGTCGACACCAAGACCGAGTTCGGCCAGCCATTAGAGACAAAAGAAAACGGTTCCGCCATCACGGCCGGTTTGGGCTTGATGTACAGTGTCAATGACAAGTTAAGGATCGGAGTGACTGTTCGGGGCCCGGCTACGATGAAAATTTCCGGGACTACCTCTCTGGCTCAATCGGTGCCCGGAGTGGGGACTGTTCATATCAAGCGGGATTCGGAGACGGAGTTCAAGCTGCCCTGGGATTTTGAAATCGGTTTTTCCTACAGGTTTTCTGACCGTCTCGTCCTGTCGACGAGTGCACAATACACAATGTGGTCCGTGCTGGATAGCGTTCGCAAGAGTATCAAAGACTTTCCTCTAGTCGGTGATATGGAGATTCGTGAAGATTTGAACTTCAAGAATATTCTCGTTATGAGAGCCGGTATCGAATACATGATTCCGGGGGGCATATTTCTGAGAGGCGGCTTGGGTGTGGACAGAGCTGCCCAGCCGTCTGAAACTCTCAGCCCGAACAACATCGATGTCGATAAATTTACCCTGTTGGGCGGGATAGGCTACAGAACCGGAAATACGCAAATCGACTTTGTTTATATCATGGCCAACGGACGGGAGCGGGACAAGACGCAAAGTTACATGGGATTTCCGTTTACAGAGACTTACAATTTGAGTGCTTCCATCCTTGGACTCGGAGTCACGTTTTCCTTTTGATCTTCAGAATCAATGTACGAGATAATCTCCTTCAAACACGACAACGGCGGGTCCGGCCTGGTATACTTTTTCGTCCGTCCATTCCACCGTTAAATTGCCTGTCGAAGTCTTTACGTTAACGATGCGTTCCGTCAGATTTTTGAGGATGGATGCCACGGCAGCGGCACAGGAACCGCTGCCAGAGGAAAGAGTCTCTCCGATTCCTCTCTCCCAAAAGAGGACCTCAATATCTTGCCGGTTCAATACCCTGATAAATTCGATATTTATTCTTTTGGGAAAGAAGGGATGGTATTCTATTTCGTAGCCTATTTGATGCCATTCGATTCGAGAGGGAAAGCGATCGACGAAAATACAGCAGTGAGGATTGCCGACGGAAACAAGCGTTGTCTCATAAATTTTTTTTTGGATGGGAAGGGGATAATCGATGATTTGTTCATGCTCGGAACTGTCATCGAAAGGGATTTCCTTGGAACTGAATTTAGGAATTCCCATATCGGTCTTGATCTGGAAGAAATTTTTATCTTGCTTTATGATGGCACACTCCCTTTCTCCGACTTTCGTCGAGAAGAGGATATAGGGAGACTTGGTTTTTTTTGTGAAGTTGAGATAGGCGGCGGCACAGCGCAGTCCATTGCCGGATAATTCCGCTTCCGTACCGTCTGCGTTGTAAACCCTGAAATTGAAGATGTCCCGCTTTTTGTTCTCCTGTGAGATCAGCAACAGACAGTTGCTTCCGATTCCCGTATGACGGTCACAAATCCGGCGGGCGAGCGCTCCTTTCTCTGATATCGGTTCCGTCTCTTCTTCGTCGATTATCAAAAAATCGTTACCGAGAGAATGGAGCTTGGCAACCCTCATTCAGGTATCCTTAGCGTTACGATGTATTTTTGCACCTGGCCGCTGCTCTCTCTAACGATGCGGAGCATGATCGGATCCCCGGGGTCGGCTTTTTTTATGACCCGTTCCAAGTCTGTGACCTTGGTTGCAGGCCGTCTATTGACTTCGATAATGATATCACCCTTTTGGATTCCGTTCTTCTCCGCTTCGCTGTAAGGCTTGACTTCAACGACAATCAGTCCTTCCTCTGTCTTGAATCCGTAGCGCTGAGCGAGTCTCGGCGTCATTTCTTGAACCGTTATTCCTATATCTTTTTCCGCAGCTGCCTGCTCCTCTTTCTCTTCAACGGGATCCAGTTCGGCTACCTTCACCTTGACTTCCATTTCTTTTTCGTCCCGGATCACTTTGAGCTCTACCTCGGTTCCGGGTTCTGTCTCCGCAATTTTGAATCGGACATCATTATTATCTTTTATCGGCTCTCCGTTCACGGCGATTATGACGTCGTAGGTTTGCAGTCCTGCTTTTTCGGCAGGTGAACCCGGTGTCACTTCGTTGATGACCGCACCTTTTTTCGATTTGAGTTTGAGGAGTTCCATGAATTCATCGGTTACGGGGTAGATGGTGACTCCCAGCATCCCTCTAACGACACGACCTCTTGTCTTGAGCTGTGCAACGATGTACTTAGCCATGTCCGAAGGAATGGCCAGTCCGATCCCGATGTTTCCTCCCGATGGAGAGATGATCATGCTGGTGATTCCGACGACATCGCCCTTCATGTTGATAAGGGGGCCGCCGCTGTTTCCGCGGTTGATGGACGCGTCCGTTTGGATGAAATCCTGGTACTCGGGAGCATTCGAGCCTGTTAGCTGTCTGCCTTTGGCGCTCACGATCCCGGCTGTGACGGTGTGGGACAATCCCAATGGATTCCCTACGGCAAGCACCCACTCTCCGACTTTCAAATCGGCTGAATCGCCTAATGTTAAGGAGGGGAGGTTCTCTCCTTTGACTTTCAAGAGTGCCAGATCCGTCCTGGGATCCGTACCGACGAGATCCGCCTTGTAGCTTTCTCCATTTAAAGAGACGACTCGCACATCGACGGCGTTTTCGACAATATGGTTATTTGTCAGGATATAGCCGTCAGCGCTGATGAAGAATCCCGTGCCTCCGGAAGTCGCCCGAAATTCCTTTTCCCTCGGTCTGGGAGACTGGAAGAACCGATCCCAAAAATCTTCGAAGGGATCGTCGAAAAAACCGAAAGACCTTCTCTTTTCAATTTTTTCAGCAGTAATCTGGACTACCGCCGGTGCGGTTTGTTCTGCGATGGTTACGAAGTCCAGGTCTTCTCTCGCTTGGCCTGAGGGCAAGGCGTAGAGGTTCGATGAGAGCGCTGCAGATGAGACGTTTTTACCAGCCGATTTTTGATAGTTTTTTTCCGGGAAATAGATGAATATAAGACCAGCAATCAGGATACCGAGGAAAAAACTCAGAGTCGCTACAATGAGTGTTTTTTTCATTTTTCGACCTCCGAAATCTGTCAATAAATTATCATAACGCGCTCAATTTTTCAATGTGCGTTAAATTCCATCAAGGCTACTTATTTATAACCACATTTCCGGTAAAAGGTTGCGGGGGAATGCTTTCTGATTTTTGTTTACTTTTTTGATGGGTCTGTTTACTCTGTATGAGAACCTCGGCATAGCCGTAAGTGCAAAAAATGGAGAAAATCTTGCAGGTCAGTTGCATTTTTCGTGCCTTGCAGTGTGCCGGATCATCTCGTGCCGAGGGGACTGACCAGGAAATTGGTGGATGAAAAAACTCAAAAAAGGCATTCTTATCGTCTTCGAAGGCATAGACGGTTCGGGAAAGACGACGCAAGCCCAAATTCTATTGAACAAACTGAATGATAGGGGTATCGCCGCAGTCTATTTTCGGGAGCCTTCCCTGGGCCGGTGGGGGCGTGAAATCAAGGAGAAGGCGGCTCATGCTGATTCTGTTACTCCTCAGGAGGAGCTGGATTTGTTCCAGAAGGACCGGAGGGAAAACGTTGAAGAAAACTTGCTCCCTTCTCTGGATGCAAAGAAGGCTGTCATCCTGGACCGCTATTATTTTTCAACGATTGCCTACCAAGGAGCCAAGGGGATTGACCCTGATCTTATTCGCCGGATGAACGAGGCCTTTGCCGCAAAGCCGGATTTGGTGTTCATTCTGGACGTCATACCGGAGAGGGGGCTGGAAAGGATTGCGGACAGGGGAACAAAGGACGTGCTCTTCGAACGGGAAGATTACCTCATTCAAGTCCGCCGGCTATTCAGGAGCATGAAAGGGGAAAATATCATCCACATCGATGCGTCCCAATCCCGGGAAGAAATCGCCGAAACCATCGAAAAGATCACTTTGGCGCGCCTTGAGCCGCTCCTTGTCTAGACAGCCGGCTTGAATCGGATGGAATGGGTCCCCTCAGTTCAGATTCTTGACGCCATTTCCTCTTGTATAATGAATCCAGATGCTTTGGTATCTGGACCGTGAAAGGGATTTTTGTTATATTTGGAGTCGTGCCTAAAAGACTTATCATTAGATTTCGCAAGCTGAATTTCAAGAATATCACTAAGAAAAAGATACTCAGGAAAGCTGTGCTCGTTCTTGCCGTACTTACTGTGTTGACTCTGGGAATATTGATTGGTGCCTATAAGGCTATCCTTCAGAATCTTCCTTCCATTGCCGAGCTGGAAGAATTCGAACCGAACATCATCACCTACATCTATGCCGATAATGGAGAGCCAATCGGCGAATATGCCATAGAAAAGAGAATCGAGGTCACTTACGAAGAGATTCCGGAAGTTCTGAAGCAGGCCATCATCGCCACTGAAGATCCCCGTTTTTTCAGGCACAAGGGTATCGATTTTTTAGGTATGTTGCGGGCCCTTAAGGAAGATGTCAAGCTCATATTAACCCCGAGAAGGCTTCATGGGGGAAGCACAATCAGCCAGCAACTGGCCAGAGAACTCTTTCTTCACCGGAAGCAAACCCTGCGCCGGAAACTCAAGGAAGTGTTACTGGCTCTCAAGATCGAGAGAAAGTACTCAAAAGAAAAGATTTTGACCTTGTACTGCAACCAATTCAACCTCGGTCATGGGGCTTATGGAGTGGAGGCGGCAGCGCAACTGTATTTCGGGAAACCCGCAGCCGAGCTGAACTTGGAAGAGGCGGCCATGATTACGGGAATATTCAGGGGGCCCGGAGTGTATTCGCCCTACCGTAATCCCGACCGGACTTTCGGTCGCCGCAATCATGTCATCAACAGGATGATCGCCGAAGGATATATTACTGAGGAAACGGGCGAAGAGGCGCGACGAAAGCCGATGAATGTTCTGCCACTGTATCGGGGAACTTCAGGCTTCGCAGCCTACTTTAAGGAAGAGGTCAGGAAATACTTGGAAGCGAACTATGGAGCGGATGCTCTGTACACGCAAGGTTTGAGGGTCTACACCACTCTTAATATAAATTACCAGAAATATGCGGAAGAGGCCCTGGTGAAACAACTTCATGTTCTCGACAAAAGAGATGGTTGGAGAGGCGTTCAAACGAACCTTCTGGATAAAGGTATAGAAAATCTGGAAGACTTGACTGAAAGCGTCAAGGATCCTCAATCAGGAGAGATATATCTCAAAAACTGGCGCGGGCCGGAAGTTCGGCTCGGTCAGCTCATCGAAGGCGTTGTCCTTTCTTCTGAGACAGCAACAGCCACCCTGAAAATCAAGGGTTATTTCGGGAAAATCTCCAACAAAGACATTGCCTGGACAAAAACCAAAAGCCTTAAAAAGCTCATCAAAAGGGGCGATATCATCCTTGCCAAAGTCAACGAGCTGGATGAGGAGAAAAAAGAGGTCGTCCTCTCTCTCGAGCAGGAGCCTATCCTTGAAGGAGCGTTTTTATCCATCGATCCCCTGAGCGGGCAGATCAAGGCCATGGTCGGCGGTTACTCATTCGACAGGCTGAAGTACAATCAGGCTATCCAGGCCAAGAGACAGTCCGGCTCAGTTATCAAGCCTCTCCTTTACACGGCTGCTTTGGAGAACAATTACACTGCTGCTTCTATAATCGTGGACGAGCCGACTGAGTTTGAGGACAAATGGTCCGGCGATATTTGGGCTCCTCCCAACTATGACTCCAGATTTAAAGGGTCGGTGACCCTTCGAATCGGACTGGAAGAATCGCGAAATATCGTAACGGCGAAAATCCTCAATTACATCTCTCCGCAGACAGGAGTCGCTTACTGCAAAAAATTCGGTTTAACATCGACAATATACCCGTATATGTCTCTTTCTCTGGGTGCTTTCGAAGTTCCGCTTATCGAGCTTGTTTCCGCATTTTCGACTTTTCCCAACAAGGGTGTTCGCATCAAACCTTACTTTATGACTCATATCGAAGATAAAGAAGGCAATATCCTGGAAGAAGCTCAAGTTGAATCCGAAGAGGTCATCTCTCCCCAGATTGCTTACATCATGACTTCTTTGCTTCAGGGAGTGGTGCAGAGGGGGACGGCGCAGGCTGCCAAGCATATCAAAAAACCTCTCGGTGGAAAAACGGGGACGACCAATGATTTTGCCGATGCCTGGTTTATCGGGTTTTCTCCTTCTCTATGTGCCGGAGTATGGATCGGACATCCCGAGGCAAGGATACCTATCGGGGATAGACAGTCAGGAGCGGTCGCCGGCCTGCCTGTCTGGGTCGATTTTTTCCAGCGGATCGTCGAAGAAGAAACGAGGGCTGCAGAGGAGAATGGGGAGGATCCTGTCGAGGAGGAATTTGAGGTTCCTCCGAATTTATCCTTCGCGGATATCGACTATAAAACCGGGTTGCTGGCTACGCCTTTCTGCTTATTCCCTTTCAGAGAAGTCTTCATTCCGGGAACCGAGCCGAACCGGTTTTGTTCCCACGAAGATCACATGATGACCCTGGATTATTACGAAATCCTCAAAAAGCAGGCAGCGAACAACTGACACGCTTTCTCTTCCGGATTATTTTTTCTTCTTTTTTGTACGCGTCGAGCTTTTCGACCGGGATGATTTTGCCTGTGAGGATTTCTTGGATGAGGTTTTCGAGGTTGAACTTCGCGATGAGCGGATTGAGGATGATTTCGACTCTGTAGAAGACCCGGATTTTACAGTGCCCGAGTATGCATCGCGTGATGAACTCCTTGAATACCGGTCTATGCTCGATTTTCGGCTCTCTTTGTTGAAGTAGTCGTAAAAGCGGCTCATCGCGGATTTTGAACTATTTGTTCTTGTGTCTCCTGCGAATTTTCGAATACTGATTTCATCGGAAGAAGGATAGCCCGTCTCCTTTCTAATTCGTTTATCCCTTTTTGAAGCAGGGGTGGAAAAAGAAGTCCCTTTTACAGTTTTGTTGATGTACGTAGATTCTCTTTTTTGGAGCGCGTCCTTCATGGCTCTCGAAGAATCCTCGAATCGAGATTCTTGCTCACTTCTATGGAGAAAAACTTTGTTTCCGCTGAGTTTCTCCACGGACAGGTTGCTATTCTCCGGTCTCAGTGCAGGCATCGCTTTCGTCAGTTGGATTTTGCTGATTCCTTTTATGGAATCCGGACTCAATGCCACCTTGGCGATGTGTCTCGACTGAAGCTGATTCTTGTGCACCACGGTGAGCGCTCTTGAAGCATGAGGGTAAGAGGCTCCCGAGTATCTGTCGTAATAGATGTTGTTGATGATCACACCTGGGTATCCACGATAGCTCAATGGTGTCCAGCCGCAATAGTCATGCCCCCAGTACCAGCTGACCCATCCGGGTCCCCAAATGTTGGTGGGGATCCAGTACCAACCTGTGCCGAAAGACCATTGCCAGCGCCCGAAGTGAAAGGTAACCCACCCCCAGGGTTCGTAGGGAAGCCAAGTCCAACCGCAGATGCGCATCCAAACCCACCTGCCGTTGTAGTAAGGCCGCCAATCTGAGTCCAGCCTCCCGGGAATCCAAACATTGCCGTAGGGGGAAATGTATGCCCAGTGGCCGTACGTCGTGAGCTCATGTTCAAAATCGTACATCTCGTCGGGAAGGTATGTTCTGGCCATGCGTTCTCTCAGCTGAGTTTCCCGGGACTCACTCCATCTGTCGAAGCTGTCCTCTGCCGTTGCATAAAACCGGGTTGGAATGTCGATCAAACGGCCGTTTTCGGCTTCTATTCTTTGGGCTTCTTTAATGAGTATCGAACCGGACTCTCCCGCCGCTTCGACGAGACCCTTGAAAACAAAAATTTCCGTCCCCTGATTCGGCCTGACGTCAATCCTGTAGAGTCCTTCATCCAGAATGTATACGGAGACATCGGAGCTGTGGATCTCGATGCTCTTTTCTCCTGCGAGGGAATCGATACTGAAATAGATGTTACCGGACCAGATTCTCACCTGAGTAAGGTCGTTTGTTTTTGTAGGAAGTGATAAAAAATCCACTTTAGTATCGTTGTTTAAACGGAAATAATTACCCCGTCCGAAAAATATCTCTACCCGGCCATCCGTCGTTCCGATGCGATCTCCTTCGCCGATAGGCATGTTCACGACTCCTTCCTCATAGGCAAGGTCGGATGCCCGTTGGATGTAAGAACTGCCCATAACATAGGACAAGCGGGCTACGGAATAATTTACATAATCGATATCTTCCGCTTGCGAAGCGATGATTATGGAAAGAAGAAGAATGATTAGCGAACTGAATTTTTTCATTTTTCTTCTCCTCTTTGCCTTTCAGCACTATAAATATGCAATTGCTATGCCAAATCGTTTCCCAAGAATTCCGATGTGCGGAAGGTATCAGTGTCCTTAATTGGTGACGTATGTCTAACAAAAAGGGACATCATTCAATTAGCCTGGATTATTCACGAGTCGAAGTCGCTGCAAAGGCGAGGCAGCAGCACATGAGGCTGTAGTGAACTACGCCGATTGGGCTGCAACGAAGGCTTTGTAGTGAGATCGGCTCGCCGGAGGTAAAAAACGCCGCCATATGAGTGCAAATTCTTTAAAAAATATGAGTTGCGGTGGTTTTTATGAATAATTCAGGTTAAAGGGGCCACTGTTTGCAGTGTGTTTCGATTACAGGCTTCAGTTCTTGACTGATTTGGGGGGAGGCGGCAGGTTCGATACTTGGCTTTCCCGCTTCTCCGGCCATTTGCAGGAGTACCTGCCTGCAGCCGGATTTGAGGCCTTCGAGATCATATCCGCCTTCGAGAGCAAAGAGGATTCTGTTGTGTGCGACCTGTCCTGCGAGACGGATCAAGGTGTGAGCCAGCGCACCGAATCCCAGATCGCTGACCTGCATCCCCCCTAAGGGATCCTTTGCGGAAATGTCAAATCCTGCTGACACAAGAATGAACTCCGGGAGATAGGATTTTACGATAGGGGAGAGTACGGTATCGAAAATGTACATATAATCCTGATCCGTCTTTCCGGCACTGAGGGGAACGTTGACGGTGTAGCCTGTTCCGGGTCCGGCACCTCTTTCGTCCCAATATCCCGTTCCTGGATAATGGGGGAATTGATGGGTCGAGAAATAGAGGACATCCTTTCTTTCGTAGAAGGAATGCTGGGTCCCATTCCCGTGATGGAGATCCCAGTCAACGATGAGAATTCGCTTCAAGTTGTTTTTTTCCAAAAGGTATTCGGCACCGATGGCGATGTTGTTGAAAAGGCAAAATCCCATGGCCCTCGAAGCTTCGGCATGATGCCCCGGAGGCCTTATGAAGGCAAAGGCATTTTTCACCTCTCCCAGCATGATGAGTTCGACGGCTCGCATCACCCCGCCTGCTGCAAGCATGGCTGCTTCGTATGAGAGGGCTGATGTGGAAGTGTCCGGATCGAGGACAACTCTGTCTTTTCCCGCAGAGTTACTGACGGTGTCGATATAAGCTCGTGTATGGATCCATTGAATTTCTTCCTCTGCGGCGGGCCGGGGTTCTATTGCCTGGTATTCGAATTCAATTTCATCTTGAATCATCCTGTAGATCGCTTCGAGTCTTCGGGGGCTTTCGGGGTGAAAAGCTCCCATGTCGTGGCCCATATAGCGCCTGTCCATAACGATTCCGGTTTTCATTATGTGCCTCCTAATGAAAAAAAGGCTGCCATTTAGCCTTATCGGGTCGAGGTGTGAGAAGACTCACTCCAATGAGAAGGATCAGCGAGCAGACAAGGGCAGGGTAGACGGCCGGTGTTCCTAAGGGGAGATGTCCCAGTAGTTTGTTTATGACCTCCCAGATTACGGTCACACCCATACCTCCCAGGATTGAGAGCACGCCTCCTGAGACCGTTGCTCTTTTCCAGAAAAATACGGCGACGAGCGCAGGAGTTATGCCTGCACCGTAAATTGTGTAGGCTGCGTATGCTGCATCCAATATTCTGGGAAAAAAAGAAATAAGCGCGTAAGCTGTGATGCCGAGCACAATGACCACCAGTCTGGAAAAGAGAATCATTTTCTTGTCGGGCAGATCCGGATTGATAAAGCGCTGGTAGATATCGCGGACGACGTTTGTGGCCGGAACGAGGAGGAAGCTGTTGGCTGTGGATACGATGATGGCTACGATCGCAGCAATCAGTGCGCACCCGACTATGAGAGGGAGGCCTTGGTGGGCGACATAGATGATGATTTTGCCCGCTTCTCTTGCCTGCAAACCCTTGAAATAACTGCTGCCGATCACCGCCAAACTCTGGAGAGCGAGGCCGAGGAGGATGACACCTATAATCCAGCCGATGACGGATTTTTTTGCCTCTTTTTCATCTCTGGCGGAGAAAAAACGCTGGTACATGTTTCCGTTTCCCAAGGCAAGAAGCAGGGTGGGCACAAAATATCCCAGGGCTTGAATCCAGGTCATATTTCCCAGAAAAGGATGGCTTCGAGCGGTGACGTTGGCTGTAATGGTACTCAAACCGCCGACATGATGGATGAGGAACGGCACAGAGATAAAAACGGCCGTGATCATCAGAATTCCGTTAAACATGTCCAGATAAGCGACGGACAACATGCCCGCTAATAGTGTGTACATGATGACAAAGACGGCGACGATGGCCATGGCATGAGTTTCTTTGATTCGGCCGTCGGTAATGATGTTGAGCACCCACCCGCCGCCTCGGAATTGGTAGCTGACAATGGTGACATAGGCAATGATGGTCGTGACCGTGGCCAGAATGCGTGCCCACTTGTTGTATCTTGCCTCGAGAATATCGGGCACAGTAAACTGGCCGAAACGTCGGACCCGGCCGGCGATGAAATAGGCAATGATAATACCCAACCAACCGCCGCTGCTCCCGATGAGTGAGGAGTAGCCGTGGTTGTAGCTGAGGTCGGAAACGCTGAAGATGTCTCCCGACCCGATCCATGTGGCGAGTAACGTCCCTACGAGTATAGGTGCGGTCAGTGAGCGGCCGGCGACTAAAAAATCCTCCTTTTTTTTCAGCCGGCGAACGATCCTCAATCCAAAAACGAATAAAAGCGTCAGATAGCCAAGAATCGTGATCAGGTATGCCACGGTCATACTCCTAAAGCCGGACCCATTTCACATTCAGTCCGAGTTCGACTATTGTCGCGGCTTTGTTTTAGCCGGATGTTTTTTCCGGGAAGAATTTGACGAGTTCCTCGGGTTTAGGTTTCTTTGTCAAGAAGCTGACGATGATGAGCGATCCTAAGGATACGAGCAGGGCAGGGTAGATGATGGGAATTCCCCAGGGATCGCCGCCGGGTACTCTATCAGGAGGGAGGACTTCTACCAAGACGCGTAGGAGAAGACAGACCACGGTGCCTGAAACGATCGAAACGAGCCCTGCCAACTTGGTCACCCGTTTCCAGGCCAAGGCTGCGATCAGTGCAGGGGTAATGGCCACGCCGTAAATCGTGTAGGCGAAATAGGCCATTCCCAATACGGACTTCATTCTCACGGCCAGGAAAAAGGCAATGACTCCCAGAATGACGACAAAGACTTTCTGGAGGGCGACCATGGCTTTATCACCGGCGTCTTTTTTAAGAAAACGCTGGTAGACATCCCGCATGATGTTTGTCGTCGGTGACAGCAGGTAGTTCATACCTGTCGAGATCACGACCGCACAAGCCGCGCCGAGGAGAAGGACGCCCACAGGAGCAGGTACCAGGTTTTTTGCCGCCAAGAGGACGATCTTTCCCCCTTCTCTGGGTATGGTGAGGTCGATTTGGTCTTTGAGTTTGCTGTAGGAAAAGACGGCGATGATCACGACAACCGTCTCGACGAAGACCGTTCCGATTGTCCAGAGAATCGCAGCTTTTTTCGCATCCTTCGGAGTTTTAGCGCTGTAGAATTTTTGGTACATGCTCTGGACTCCCATGAGCAGCAGCATTGTGGCCAGAAAATATCCACCTACTTTAAGAGTGGGATGTGCTCCGAATTGTGAATTGACAGCGGCAAAATATCCCGGGTCAAGGTTTTGCGTCGCCTGCTCGAGGCCTCCTGATGCTAAGTAGACGAATGGCACGGCCAGAATACAGGCCAGAACGATGATGATTCCGTTGGGCAAATCCGTATAAGCGACGGCAACCATTCCTCCGAGTGCGGTGAAAAGAATGACAAATAGTGCGGCGATGATGATACCCGTGGATTCCGGGATGGCACCGTCCGTGGCTACGTTCAGGATAAAGCCTCCGGCTACGAACTGATACGAGACGATCACCGTGAAAGAGATGATCAGAGCTATGGCGCCGAAAACCCGTGCCGCAGGTCCGTAGCGTTCTTCGAGGATATCCCCGATAGTGTATTGACCGAATGTCTGTATTTTCCCTGCGAGAAAATAGATCACGATGATACCGACCCATGCGCCTGCAGCCATCCAGAGGGCGGAAAATCCTGCTTGGGTGGCAAATTCCGCTCCGGCGATAAAAGTTCCCGAACCGATCCATGTGCAAATGAGAGTAAAAACCATAACCGATGTTTTGAGACTTCGGCCGGCCACCATAAAATCTTCCTGGCTTTTGACACGCCTGGCCCTCATGAAATTAAAGGCGGTCAAAATCAATAGGTAGGCGAGAATGATGTAGAGGTAGGTTGACATGTTGCCCTCCTTCCTTCGGGACTAAGTTTTGTTCATCGAATGAATGCCCTCAGGTTCTGCTGCACTAAGCTGAAAAAGCTCCTCTTGCAGTTTTCTGATAAGCGATACCTATTTTTCCAATTTGGAAGAGAAGTTTCAACTGATTTTTTTTATTTTCCGGTTAGGAGGTTTTTCACCTTCAGTTTGAAATAGACAAGGGCCATGATCGCATATCTCTTGAGATCGCCGACGGAGCGCATGCTTTTTAAAACCTGCGGGATTTTACTCAGGATCGAAACTTTGCCTCCGCTGATCGACCACCGGAAAATCAGCTCGCAAATCTGGGCCCAGCTCAGCTTGTGCAGGAAGAGCGGCACATCGCCCTGGGCGGCTGGAAGAGTGATAATCTTCGACCCGTATTTCTTGGTCCACGTAAAATCAATGGGAAGCGCACCCATCTCTTTCGCTGTCTTTTCGAGCGGAGTCCCCGGATAAATGTGGAGGATGGCGATACTCGCCTCGATTTGTTCTTTGTACTTTTCGATGATTGCGATCGTTTCTTGAGCTTCCTGCCAGGTTTCCGTGGGATGGCTGAAGATGAAAAATGCGTTGGGGATGATATCCAGTTCCCGGCACCATTGGACGAGATTGTGAAAGTCTTCGATGTCGACCTTTTTTTCGACGATTTCATTCCTTACTCTCTCCGAGCCTGCCTCTAAGCCGAAGGAAAGATGGAAGAGACCTGCCTGCTTCATTTTATCGAGGAGAGGCTTGTCGATCAGGTCGATCCGGATATCGCATTTGAAAAAGATATCCAGTCTTCTCTCAAGGATAAGGTCGCAAATTTCGTGAGCCCTCCTGGGGCTCGTGTTGAACGTGTCGTCGAAAAAAAAGATAACTTTGACTCCGTATGTGCGGATGAGAAACTCGATCTCGTCTACGATGTTGTGCGGACTCCGCATCCTCACCGCTCTTCCCCAGTTGATGGGAGTGGCGCAAAAATTGCATTTGAAGGGGCACCCGCGTGAGGACATCATGTTCACTGCGGGGAGCATTCCCTTTCCCGGTACTTCAAAACGGAAATTGTACTCCTCGAAAGGCACGAGGTGGTAGGCCGGAGGCGGGATAGAGTCGATGTCTTTTATGGGAGGACGAGCGGGATTTGTGATTATTTCTCCGTTTTTTCTGAAGGAGATCCCGGACAGCGATTGGATGCGGCTCAAATCTTTTTTTCCGTCCAGGGCTTGACAGAGCTCGTACATGGTCTGCTCTCCCTCGCCCCTGACAACGATATCCAGCTCGGGAATGTGGGCGAGTGTGTCCTCTGCCGCCATGGAGGCATGGGGTCCCCCCATGACGGTGAACGCTTCCGGGCGTGTCTTTTTAGCGACGCGGACAAGTTTGAAACTCTGGAATCGATTTTCGGTCGTCGAGGTGACTCCCACGATGTCGGGCTCGAATTCGTCGATCATTCCCGCTATGCGGCGCCAATCGAACTTCCAGAGGTCTGCCGGTACAATCCGGATGTCGTGTCCTGCTTTTTCGAGGACCGCTCCGATGTAGAGAAGCCCCAACGGAGGCATGGAAGAGCCCTTCGTCCATCGTTCTGCGAAGTAGCCGCCCGGAGGAACGAAAAGCTGAACCTTCATGCTTGTTCTTCATCCTTTTTTTCGAGTTTCATGGCATAGATGCTCGTGATATTGGGTTCTGCCATGGTTGTTCCGTAGATATAATCAGCCACTTCCATGGATTTGAAGTTGTGGGTGATGATGATGAATTGGGTCTGGTTTTTGATCTTTTTCATCAGTTTGAGAAACCTTCCCAGATTGACCTCATCCAGCGCTGCGTCCACCTCGTCCAGGATACAGAAGGGAGTCGGTTTGTAACGGAAAAGGCCGAAGAGAAAGGCCAGGCTGGTCAGTGTTTTTTCACCTCCGGAGAGGAGACTCAGGCTCTGAACCTTTTTTCCAGGAGGCTGCGCGATGATGTCGATCCCGCTTTCCAGAGGCTGATTGGGATCGGTCAGTTTGAGTTCTGCATGCCCCCCTTCGAACAGCACTGCGAACACGTCTTGAAAATTCTTGTTCACTTCTTTCAAGGCGGTGAGAAACTGGGTTTTGCTCTCTTGATCGATTTTTCTGATAGCTTCCTGGGTGGTGTCTATGGATTCCCGCAGGTCATTCCGCTGGTCGGTCAGAAAGTCGAAACGTTCTTTCTGGATCAGGTATTCTTCTTCGGCCATGAGGTTGACGGCTTTCAATTTATCGAGCTTGTCTTTCGCATCGGACAGCTCTTCCTCCACATCGTGATCCACGATGATTTCCAGGGCGACCTCCTTCTTGACTTCATCCAGTGTTTTCTTCAATTCCTGCCAGCAGGATTCTTCGCAGTTGGCGATATCTCTGTCACCTTGGGCTTTTTTGATCTCCTGCTGGACGCGTTCTTCTTTTTTCTCTTCATGGATTCTTCGCAGCTCCTCGATCCGGTTCTCCATATCTTGTTGTTCCTGCTGGACCTGAGTGAGACGGGCTTCGCTCTCTGAGAGACTTTGTTCCCTCTCGCCGATTTCTGTCTCGAGCTGGGAGCTCTTTTCCCCGAGTTCACTGGACAGTTGTTGCGATCGCGTCTTCTCCTCTTCGAGTTTTTTCGTTTCTCGGTCGAGCCCGACAATCTTGGACTCCGTCGCCTGGATTCGCTGCTTGAGAGACAGGATCCGCCCTTGGGTGCTGTTGATTTTTTCTTTCAGGATGTCGACCCCGGATTGGAGCTCGAAGTAGAAGTTCTTCGTCTCTTCCCGTTTTCCTCTCAAGCGGGAAAGTTCCTCCTCTTCCCTGCCGACTTCTATCTTCAAGTCGTCTTCTTCGTTCTCCAGTGACCGGACTTCTTCTTTCAGTTTTTCCAGGTTCAGGCTTTTTTCCTGTTTTTCTTCCACTAAAACGGAAAGCTCTCCCTTGAAAAGGGTGATGTTCGATTCGATCTTCTCTTTTTCCGTCAAGCTGAATTTTTTTTCTTTTTCCTTGTCCGCAACCGTCTGTTCAAGATTTCTGCGCAGCATTGAGCCCTGCTGGATCTGATCTTCGAGCTGGGCTTTTTCCCTTGATTTTTCCTCTAATTTCGCTGACAGCGGCTGCATCTTCTGTTCGAGGCCTGCGATTTTTTCCTTGATGGATTTGACCTCTTGTCCGAGTGCGATGAGCCCTTCCTTTTTCGGCCCCAGTTTCAGGAGCCCGGATGAGAGCAATAGGTCTCCGTTTCTGGTCAGACAGTTGATGTCGGGGTAATCCAGCCAAAGCGTGACAGCCGTTTTAACATCAGGAACAATAACAGCCTCCTGCAGCTGGCCGAAGGATTCCTTGACTTTTGGATCGGGCCGCACGCAGGCCTTGAGAAACCCTTCGACTCTCGAATCTCGGCGCAATCCGGGTGGAAACGCATTCGGCTTTTTCGAAGAAATCAGGAGATAGAGGCCTTTGAGCTTCTCCTGAGGCAGGTTTTTCAGAAACGTTTCAGCCGCAATCAGATTGGCCTTAGCCTCCTCTTTCCAAAAGACGTCGACAAGAAGAGTATTTTCCGAGTCCGCTTCGATGAGGTCTGCCAGAAGCCCGATGGAACCGGGAATGTTTTCGGGAATATCCTTGCTTCGCTCCTTTTCCACAATTTTTTCCAGAGCATGAAGGTGGTGGAGACTGCCGTCCTTTTCCTTGTCCATATCCGTGAGCTTATTCCGAAGATCGTTGAGCTCTGCCGACAGCGATTCCATAGCCGCTTTATCCTGATCGATTCCTGCGGTGTTATCTTCAAGCTTTTGTTGAAGGTGCTTGAGCTCTTCCTCGTACGTTAGGACCTCTTCATCCTTGCCGGAGAGAAGAGTTTGTTCCTCTTTGGTCCGGCTTTTCAGCTTTTCTTCCTGACGCAGGATCAGCTCAAGTTCTTTTTCGCTTCGACCGGCTTCGTTTTTTATCTCGGTTTGGATGGACAGTTTTTGCAGCAGCCGGCCGCGAAGGTCTTCGATCTTGGCCTGCCGAGTTTTTAACTCTTCATCGGAAACCTGGGTCACCCGGCCGGCTTTATCCAGCTCTTGCTCTTTTGCGATCAGCGTGCTTTTCAAGGCCTCAAGATCTCTTTCTCCCTGTCCGATCTCTT
>JAFGNQ010000340.1 GCA_016926925.1 Candidatus Aminicenantota bacterium | reverse complement strand
TCTCGGGGAGGATCACGAAAGAGCAAAAAACCTGGCTCTGGCCATCCATGATTTGCCGGGAATAACACTCAATCCCGATCATGTTGAAACAGACATAATTATTTTTGGATTCAATCATGGACGTTTGAGCATACCTGAGTTTTTGGGAAAATTGGAGGAAAGGCGTGTTTTGGCCCTAGCCACATCCGGGGCTAGAATTCGGCTCGTGACCCATAAAGATATCGATGATGAGGATGTCTTCCGGGCGGTCTCCGTGTTTAAAGAGCTATTGCTCTGAACGGATACGTGGAGTCGAGATATCCGGGTTTCCCGAATTTACGGCTCTTTTTGAATCGCCAAGGCGACGAGCTCGGCAATGTCCCAGATTTTGACTTTTTCTTCGAGTCCCTTGTCTTTTGCCGCATCTGAAAACATCGTAACGCAGAAGGGACAGGCGGTGGCGATCCCCTCGGGTTCAATGGCAAGGGCATCTTCGAATCTACGGATGTTGATCCTCTGGCCGATCTTCTCATCCATCCACATCCAGCCCCCGCCCGCACCGCAGCAGAGCGAGTCTTTTCGGGACCTTTCCATTTCAACAAGCTTGACGGCGGGGATGGTTCCGAGGATCTCCCTTGGCGGATCGAAGATGCTGCTATAGCGTCCCAGGTAACAGGGATCGTGATAAGTGAGCCTTTTGGCTATAGGATTTTCCAGTTTGAGCCGTCCCTGCCGGATGTTTTCCTGAAGGAATTCCGCATGATGAACGACCCGGGCCTTGAATCCGAGCTGCGCATATTCATTCTTCAGGGTATTGAAACAATGGGGACAGGTCGTCAATATTTTTGTGACTTTGTATTTGTTGAAGGTTTCGATATTCGTTTGTGCGAGGGTTTGATAAAGATATTCATTACCCACGCGCCTGGCAGGATCTCCACAGCAGCCTTCCTCCATACCCAGGACGGCGAATTTGGTGCCCAGGTGGTTGAGTATTTTCGCCATAGCCAGAGAGACTCTTTTGTTGCGGTCGTCATAGGAGCGGATGCAGCCTACGAAGAACAAATATTCGATGTCTTCTCCGTTCGTTTCCGCCATGAGAGGAACATCCATTTCCGTAATCCAATCGGCCCGCGTGTCGAATCCGATTCCCCAGGGATTCGAGTTCGTTTCCAAGCCTCTGAAAGCTGTTTGGAGCTCTTCGGGAAACTTGCTCTCCATCATCACTTGATACCGCCGCACATCCAAAATCTTATCTACGTGCTCGATATACACGGGGCAATGTTCCATGCAGGACCTGCATGTGGTACAAGCCCACAAGACATCCTCTTCGATAACATGGCCGACCAAAGTTGTAGGTTCAGCCTCGTTTGGTTTTCCGTCATTCTTTATCAGGAGAGGGGCTTTTTCATGGAAGTGGTCTCTCAAATCCTGGATGAATTTTTTCGGTGAGAGCGGTTTTTGTGTCAAGTGTGCCGGGCAGTGATCTTGGCAGCGGCCGCATCGGGTGCAGGCATCCAAATCCAGGAGCTGTTTCCAAGTGAAGTCTTTGATCGAAGAAACCCCGAAACTCTCCGCTTCCTCATCTTCAAAGTCCATAGGGGCGAGAATCCCCTTGGGATCGAGCGATCGTAAGATCATGTTCATGGGAGAGCTGATGAGATGGAACAGTTTGGAGTGGGGGATGTAAGCGACGGTTATCAATACAAGAAAAAAATGTATCCGGAAGACAACTGAGGCGATCATGCTTTTTGTCCCGGTACTCAAGCCTGTTGCGTCAAAGAGAAATGCAATAGCCCTCCCGATTGGAGCCCAAGCATGCGTATCTCCGGCAATCACGGAGAGTCGGAGACCTTCGAAAATCAATCCCGTGAACACTATAAAGAAAATGAGGAGGAGAGAGACGATGTCCTCTCGTTTGTTGTCCAGCTTTTCCGGCCGCGATACATATCGCCGATACAGAAGGAGGAGTAGAGATACCAGAGCAGCCAAAGCAATCAGATCGAGCAGAAAGGATAGGATGCGTGCCGGGAACGGAGGAAGAGTAAACATAAATTGGACGGCAAGGATGACAAGCAGCGGAATTAAAAAACCTATGAAAATGAGGAGGTGGAGAGTCCCAGGGTAAATGTCCTGAAGAATTCGGCTGTGGAACAGGCCCTCACGCAGGAATGATTTTATTCGGTATCCCAATCTGTCCGAGCGGTTTTCTGGTTGTCCGATTTTCCAGAGGTTTATCTGTTGGAGGATTCCCCAGAAAAAAACGAGCAATGTAAGTAAAATAAGAAAAATATCAATCGTTTCAATCATAGTTTTTCAAACCATCTCTCAAAGTGACCTGATTTCTAACAAAACCATCGATTCACTCAATCCCACTCTTTTCCGGGCACCAGCATCACATCATGACAATTGAGGCATTTGGCACTTTTTGGAGCCCCTGTGAAATCTTTAATATGGCATTGGATGCATTCCTTGATAGAAGGCCTGTTTGTGGCGTCTTTCATATACTCGTGTCCGGCGTTTTTATGACAATCCATGCAATCCAGGTCCTCTGCGATGTGATATCTGTGCGTGAATTGTATGACTTTTTTTATAGGCTCATATCCGAAATCGAGCACCTCCTCATGACAGTCGAGACAGCGTTGAGAAGTCAATTCTCTATCGGCGCTGTATTCCGGAGGTGCAATCTGATCCCGCATGTGCCTGAGGATATTCCAGTTGTCGGGAATGATTTTGCGGCCACGGGAATGGCATTCCATGCAGGATGTTTTCTCAGGAGGACATCCGTGAGAACCCTTCCATAAGGATGCGACAACGGGATGGCAGGAATTACAAACTTTTGTGCTCGTGGCTGAATACCTCACAAAGTAGACCGAAACAGTCCCGGCTCCTAAAACCACGATAAGAATCAATAGGGATACAATCAGCCAAAATTTTTTTTTGTATCGCGGCAAAGCCATTTTATTCGACACCGATATGCAATAAATAAATTTCCGAAGCTTCCTTTCCGAAAGGAGGTCCGATGAGAAGGGTGAATTCTCCATTATAACTTGTTATCTGTGGAGTCCAAAACGAAGGGAAAGAAGGGAAATCCATAGGAGCCATTCCTTCCGCGTATCCCGGCGTCCTTTCATCATATGCCACGAATTCCGTTCCCGTTTCCAGGTTCATGATCATGCCTTTGTAGATGTGTTTGTAAAAAAGGAAGCTACCGTCCTCTGACATATCTAAAAATTCGATCCTCGGCCCAAGCTTCGATTCAAGCTGTTTGAGTGATGAGCCGTCACTGGCAATGGCATAGGTCCCGATTCCCGATTTTTTCTTTCCAGTGTAGAAAAAAACGATTCTTTTTCCATCGTGACCGATGTCTGCCAGGCTGAACCATCGGTCATGAAAATCCGTTATCCGTTTCGGTGTTTTTTTGCCCCACTCCGCTATGTACAGATCATAGTCGTTCACATCCTCTGAAGATTGAGCCCCGAAAAGCACGGAGCGGCCGTCCCCGCTCAGTCCGAAAGCCCAACCACCACCCATCAAAGGCCGTCGAGGATATCCCGGCCAATCCCAGCCTTGCTCATTGAAATCCGGAGCGAGAAGCGTGTCTTGAGTTTTGTCTTTAAGATTCAACAGCACGATGCCGCTGGCATAGCCGTAGCGTCGAGGCCCTAAATGGCCTTTGACGGCACAGGCGATTCGAAGACCGGTGCTGCTTATGGCATAGTTTGAGACTCTCTCCCAATCACTGCTGTCAAAACCAAGAGAGTGAACATCCTTGTCCTTAAGTGCAGAGATGGGAAATGATATGATTTCGATAGAGGCACCTTCCACATCTGCTATCGCTAGATAGTGATCCATTATGGCTTTGGGCTTGGCTAAACCCAAGGCAAAAACGGCAGTTTTACCGTCGCCGCTCAAAATAGGCGGTTTTGTTCCGATGACGAGCGCTATTTCACCATAAGGATCGGGAGCCTTCAGATCTCCATCTCGAAAAAGTGTTTTTTCCTTACCGTTCTCGAGATCCATGATCCGTATCGCTTTGGCGGTTGCTTCTCCCTCAGTCAATTCCGTTGAATAAAGCATCCATCGGCCGTCCTGGCTCAGACAGGGATGTTTGACGGCAGTATTGCCGGAATACGTGAGTCTGCGAATAGAGGAATCATGATCTTGTGGGGGGAGGGCTCCAGACAGAGCTGCCAGTCCCACTAACGATCCAGCCATTATGAGCGGTATGATTTTTTTGGCCATGACCTTCATCTCTCCATCTTTATTCATCTCTTTCCACCATCTTGAATCCTTAAATTTCCGATGCTCATAGTTTTTCTATTTTGACAATTGTATCCTTATATAAACGGCCTCCGCCGATGGAATGAGCTTCCCGGGTGACTATTGTGTTTGGGTTTACTCCGTTGCCCTCTTTCGCCCACCACAGGAGCTGTGTGTCCAGGTCCGCACTCTTGAACGGCTTAGCCTTGGCAATGTTACCGAGCGCGGTATGCCCCATGCCTTCGGCAAGGGCAACCGATTCCGGATGAATACGGCTTGTCCGGAGTGCACGCGTGACCAGACTTCCTATAGGAGAGACGATACGCACCCGCTCGCCGTTTTTGATGCCGAGCCTGTCTGCGGTTTCGCTATGAATCCATACCGGATTTTCGTGCTGGATTTCACGAATCCATTTGCTGTTGGCTGTCCCCGCTGCCCAGGTGTTCTGTTTGAAAGTCGTGAGAATAAATTCGTTTTCACCCTTCCGGATGAGAGAAGAAATGGGGTGGTAGCCAGGCAAGCTTATCCGGCTTGAATTCGAAAAAATATCCGAGGATAAACTCACTCGGTGCTGTTCGGAAGTGGCTGTTCTACCTATCCCGGAATGCGCTTCGGAATTTCCAACCGAGGTCCAAACTCCATCACTTTGCAGTATCTCCAGATCGCGCCGGATGTCAAAACCCGGAACAGTGGTGAGTGTCTTCATGACGAAATCGCGGGTATCACGATAGGGGAGTTTCTCCCGAATTCCACCGCCCATCGTTCTTGCCAGTTCCAGGCAAAAATTTCCGATCTCTTTGGCTTCACCGCTGGGGTGAAAAGCGGAATCCAGAAGTTTCCCAACATCGTAATCCGGGGAACGCAGGGCTTTTGCCGGACTCAGGAGATTGAGAACCGGTTGCTTGAGCTCCAAAAAGGCGTACGCGTCCATAGAAACGCCGTTTTTCAACCCCCAGCCTTCCAGGTATGTC
>JAFGNQ010000339.1 GCA_016926925.1 Candidatus Aminicenantota bacterium | reverse complement strand
TAGCTGTCATAACGATTCGTCTCCTTATTCCTGTAGTTTGCTAAAAATGAATCTTGGCCACATGCTTATGCAGGCAAAAACCACTTGATCGCATCAATACATCAATAATTATATATTTATATAACATAATATAATTTTACATGTTCAAAAACAATCCTTTTTTGACTTGGAGCCGCTCAGACTGACAAAGTGTCTCGTGCTGGTGAAAATGCCCGTGTTTTATGTTGACGGTACGCCAAACCCCGGCTTATCTGCTGTACAGTACTTTACCTCCGACTATGGTGTAGAGAACTTCGGTATTCAGAATGTCGTCTTCCGGAACGGTCATGATATCCCTGGACAGCACGACGATGTCTGCCAGTTTGCCCGGGGTCAGCGATCCCAAAATATCCTCCTGAAAAGCGGCATATGCGCCGTTGATGGTGTAAGACCGCAGAGCTTCCATGCGGCTCATCCTTTGTTCCGGGTAGAAATACTTCCCGTCTTTCATCTTTCGGCTGACCGATGCGTAAAAAGAAGGGATGGGATTTGCGTCTTCCACAGGGGCGTCCGTACCGTTGCAAATGATCGTTCCTGAATCCATGAGTTTGCGCCAGACATACGCCCCCTTTTCTGCCCTTTTTTCGCCGAGTCGCTTCGGTATCCAGGGACCATCCGATGTGCAGTGGATACCCTGCATCGAGGCGATGACATGCAGTTGCCCGAAACGCGGTATGTCGGCAGGATTGAGATGTTGGGCATGTTCGATGCGCCACCTCAGGTCCGTTTTCTCGGGATGCGCTTTGAAAACATCCTCGTAGATGTTCAAAATTTCCCGGTTGGCCCTATCTCCGATGGCATGAACACAGAGCTGAAAATCATTGGTGATCGCAATTGCAGCCGTTTCCTTAATGGCCTCGACAGGTGTCGTGTTCAATCCCTTGCTCGTTGGAAGATCTTCATAGGGTTCCAGCAACCAGGCCCCGTGAGGCCCCAAGGCTCCGTCGATCAGGCGCTTTACGGCCCGTACCGTGAGATGGTTGTTCCCCAAACCGATTATCCTGTAGTTCATCAGGTTTTTTTTCAGATTTTCGTTGTCGACTCTGATCATCACATTGAGCCGCACGCCCAGCTTACCCTGTACAACGAATTCTTTGAAGAAATCGATCGTCTCGAAATTCGATCCGGCATCGTAAACACTCGTCAACCCCTTTGCCAGACAGTCCTTATCCGCAAGCTCTACAATGTTGATCAGTTCGGCTTTTTTCTGCTCCGGAGTGAATTTTTCATGGTAGTCGTCGTACGCCTCTCTCAGGAGCCATTGAGCCGTCTCTCTAAAGGCTCCGATGGGATTTCCGTTGCCGTCTTTGACGATCTCTCCGCCCGGGGGGTCCGGTGTAGCCTTTGTGATTCCCGCCAATTCCATGGCCTTGGCGTTGGCCAGGGAGGAGTGTCCGCTGGCATGATTCAGAAGCACCGGATTTTCAGGAGAGACTTTACTCAATTCCTGATGAAAGGGAAGTCCGTCAATGTTCTGAGACGGGGCGCGCTCCCATTTTTCCTGATGCCAGCCGCCGCCAAGGATCCACTCTCCGGGCTGCGCCTTCCGGGCGGCTTCGGCCACCATGGCTACGATGTCGTCCCAATTCTTGACATGCATCAAATCCAGAGTCGATTTGGCCTGGCCGATGCTCGTAAAGTGAAGGTGGCTGTCGGTGAATCCGGGTATCGCCATTTTCCCTTCCAGGTCGATCACCTCGGTTGTCTCACCGATAAATTTTTTAATCTCTTTCGTGCTTCCGACTGCCAGGATCTTATCTCCAAGAACAGCCAGGGCTTCGGCTTCCGGAGAAGCCTCGTCGACGGTAACGATCTTGCCGTTGGTGAGGATGAGGTCCGCCGCTTCTTTTTTGGTGCCGCACGCCGGAAACAATCCTGCAAGGACGGCACACAGACCCAGCATGAGGGCTTTTGACCCGAGAGTCTTACACATTGAGATACCTCCTCAGTGAAGAATCGAGGAAACTCAGCTTTTCCTCCGAGTTGTTTTCTGACCTAGGATAGCACATTTCTCTCAAATTAATAAACCGGATGATTTGCAGGCTTTGTGCTCTCCGTATTTTTTGCATGAATTCTTTTCATTATGTTGAACAGGGTTATAGCTTGTGATATAAAACCCCTTCCCGTTTTCGTATCTGATGAAGCCGGATGTTTCGGCCCCTCGGAGTCCAGCCGTTTAGCCAAAGGAGCCGTGAAATAGGCCGGAGAGCACACAAATAACGGAGTTGAGGAGGCGCAATGATGAGGAAGATATTCGTTTCCGTACTTTTCGTTCTCATGATTTTGAACGCTGTGGCCTGTAATTCCAGCGAATCCGGCGATGTCGATGCAAAAATTCAGGCTGTCGAGAATAATTTAAAACTTCCCTTCACTATAAAGGGAGATCCTGGCTCGGGCTTGACGATCTCCGAACGGATGAAACATCACAAGGTTCCCGGTGTGAGTGTAGCCGTGATCGATGGAGGCCAGATCGTTTGGGCAAAAGGATACGGAACCAAAGAAGCCGGAGGTGATGATCCTGTCACGCCGGAGACCCTGTTTCAAGCCGCCTCCATAAGCAAACCCGTTTCCGCCATGGGAGCGCTTCGTTTGGTAGAGAAGGGTATGTTGGCTCTGGATGATCCCGTGAACGATAAACTGCAATCGTGGCACGTTCCCGTAAACGAGTTTACCGAAAAGGAAAAAGTGACTCTGAGACGCCTCTTGACGCACAGCGCCGGCCTAACCGTCCACGGCTTTCCGGGGTATGCGGCTTCGAAGGACATTCCAACGATAATTCAAGTCCTGGACGGAGAAAAACCGGCCAACACACCTCCAGTCAGGGTAGACATGCCGCCCGGATCGGAATGGCGCTATTCCGGCGGTGGCTACACCGTAATGCAGCTTTTGGTTTCCGATATCACGGGAAAGCCTTTTGATGAGTACATGAAAAAAACCGTCCTCGACCCGATCGGTATGAAAAACAGCACCTTCGAGCAGCCCCTGCCGGCGGAGAAAGCCGTTCTGGCAGCCTCCGCCCACCGTCCTACGGGGAAAATGATTCCGGGTAAGTGGCACATATATCCTGAGCTGGCTGCAGCCGGTTTGTGGACGACGCCCTCAGATTTGTGCCGCTATGCTGTCGAGGTTCAAAAATCTCTCGGAGGGAAATCGAACAAGGTGCTATCTCAAAACATGATCCGGCAGATGCTCACTCCCGGAATAGGGAACTGGGGATTGGGTCCTGCTATTTCCCCTCCGGGTCAGGTCAAAATGTTCAGCCACGGCGGAGGAAACGATGGCTTTCGCTGCCAGCTGGTCGCCTTTTCCGAACTGGGCATGGGAGCCGCAGTGATGACCAACTCTGACAACGGCAGTGAACTGGCCATGGAGATCATCCGCGGTATCGCCGAAGTCTATGATTGGCCTTACTTTCGTCCGGAAGAAATCGTCCCCATCACCTTAGATCCCGGAATCCTGGATGCCTACATCGGAGATTTCCGCATGGCGAGTGCACCCGGTATCCCCTTTAAGGTTTCCGTAAAGGAAGGCGAACTCTATGTCACTATCTTGGGGAAAGGGAATGTCTCTTTGACTCCTGTTTCCGAAACGGAGTTCGTCTATCTTGAAGGAGGGTGGCGCCTGACCTTCGTGAAAAAGCCGGATGGAAGCTGCGATGAGATCAAAGTCGGCCAAGTTCATTCCTCTATGGATATGCGGCTGCTGAGAAAGAAATAACATCCGCCTTAGAAATCGGCTTCCCAAATAGCGGACAACCTTTTCCGCATCCCCTTCGTCTATCTAAACGAAGATAGTCGAACTCTTCGATGAGGCGGCGATTTCGTGGATCTGATAAAGCTTCCTGGGAAAAGCGGGGATTGATAAGGATGCCCGATCTACGTTCGATTCCCTGCTTTGGAGTTTTGTTATGATAAAAAACTATTTGAAAGTCATCATGCGGAACATCCGCAAGCACAAGGGCTATTCCTTCATCAATATCACAGGATTGGCTATTGGGATGGCCTGCTGCTTGCTGATTAGTATCTGGGTGCTGGATGAGCTGAGCTACGACCGGTTCCATGAGAATGCGGACAAAATATATAGAGTCGAGGAAAACCAGTACTATGCCCAGGGAGAGTATCATGTGACCGTAACCCCTTATCCCATAGCGCCCGCGCTTGTAGAAGAAATTCCGGGAATTAAGGACTCCACCCGTTATGTCTGGGTCTGGGGACAATTGTGCCGTTTCGGTGAAAAAGCCTTTTATGAGTACAACGTGCGGGCCGTCGATCCATCTTTCTTCAGGATGTTCTCGTTTCCGCTCCTGAAAGGGGATAAAGACAGAGTCTTGGATTCCCCTTATTCACTCGTGATCTCCGAAGACATGGCCGAAAAATATTTCGGCCGGGAAGATCCTGTCGGCAGAGTGATCACGGTGAACAATCAGTATGAATTCACGGTGACCGGCGTGATGAAAAATATTCCTCACAACTCTTATCTGCAGCTGGACATGGCCGTGCCTTATGAGTTCCTGCAGAAAATAGGTGCGACAAGCGAAGAATGGGGCAGCAATTCCATTTTTACATTCGTCGAGCTCGAAGAGAGCGCGACCGAGGCTCAAGTGAATGCCAAGATCAAGGATTTCATCCGCACCAGAGTCAAAGAGACCCGTACCGACCTTGTTCTGTTCCCCTATACGAAAATACATCTTCACTCCTATTTCGGATTCGGCCGGGATCCGGGCGCTGTTCAGTACATCTATATTTTTTCCGTCATCGCTTTGTTCGTGCTGCTCATCGCCTGCATAAATTTCATGAACCTCTCCACAGCCCGCTCGGCCAACCGTGCCAAAGAAGTGGGCTTGAGGAAAGTTGTAGGGGCCTTGAAAGGGCATCTCATACGCCAGTTTTACGGCGAATCGATCGTGTTCGCTTTTATCGCCCTGACATTGGCCGTGATCATAGTTGCCTTCCTTCTTCCCGTGTTCAGCGAATTCACAGCCAAGGATTTGTCCTGGAACGTTTCGGGTGTGAAGACTATCGTGCTGGGGCTGCTGGCCATGGCTTTGTTCACAGGGATCGGTGCCGGGAGTTACCCGGCACTCCTGCTGTCCGCTTTTCAACCCGTCAGGGTCCTTCGAGGCACCCTGAAAACAGGATCGGGAAGCGCGCGCTTTCGGAAAATTCTGGTAATCGTTCAGTTCTCGCTCTCCGTTGCGCTGATCATCGGCACTCTGGTGGTCTACAGTCAGTTGAATTATATGCAGAGCAAAAGACTGGGTTGGGACAGGGAGCACATGATCTATCTCCCCCTTAGGAACGACGTCAAAAAATC
>JAFGNQ010000338.1 GCA_016926925.1 Candidatus Aminicenantota bacterium | reverse complement strand
TTCTGTGTCTGTTCGGCAAAGGAATGCCGTCCGACAATACCCATGTCGATTTCGAAGGTATCCTGACGCTTTGTGTTTTTGCTGTGGATGCCGAACCCGAGGTAGAGATATCCGGCATAGGGACGGTCGTTACCGATAAACTCCGGGGTCTGGATGTTATCCGGAGTGTAGATGTTTTGCCCCAACGAGATTGAAAAAGAGTGTATGGAACCTGGTCCGTTAGTGAAGGAAAACCACCTTAAGAGAGGATTCTTCCGGTAATTCCTGATGTCATGAGACATCCAGCTCAGCTTCGAACCATGCGTGAATCCTCTATCTGTGTTGATAAATGTGTCGTTTTCGAATGAAATGCGGAAAAAGTCCTTGTCTTCGGATCCTCTTATCTCCGCCCAATCCGGCAGGGACATTGCAACCATCATAATTATCAGAATGCAGGTTTTGCGACTCATGTTCATAAAATAGTATACCTATAGATTCCCTTCCATTTCAATTGGACCGTAGCTGAATTATTGAGCATTCTCTTTAGTTTAGTCGTTTCGGGCTTGGATTGGAAGAATTCGGGGAAAACCGTATGCGGATGTCGTTTCTCGATGTTCCCCTATACTGACGGAAAAATTTTTCGTATCTAAAAAGCACGTATCGGAGTATCATATAAAAAAAGGCTGAAGAGGAGTACAGAACATGCACAGAAAAAAAAATTTAGCCGAGAGATCGGTTTGCTGCATTTTGGGGCTTTGTATGGCCATCCTTCTCGGATCGACTTTTTCATCATGGGCGCAAGATCTCCCCGGGGATCCCTATGAGCGCGGCCTGGTTCTCTTGAAAAAGTTCAGATATGAGGAGGCGAAAGCCTGTTTTGATCAGGTCATTTCGCGCGATGCCAAAAATCTAAATGCTTATTATTATCGCGGCAGAGCTTTGGTTGCGCTCAATCAACTCGATGCTGCTTTGAGTGATTTTGACCACACTCTGAAGATCGACCCTAATTTTGCTCCCGGTTATGTGGGCAAAGCGCAGGTTGCCGTTGTGAGGAAGGACTTCACCCTGGCGATGGACAATATTGCCAGAGCTCAATCGCTGGATCCGGCAAACGCCGAAGCCTTTTACCAGAAAGGAATTGTCTATGGCTACCAGAACAATATCAACGGGGCGATAGAAGCTCTTAATAAATGTATCGAAGTGCAGCCTGATCATGCCTATGCTCATTATCAACTCGGATTGGCCTACAATCAACTAAAGCGGATGGATCTGGTAGTCACCCACTTGGAAAAATTCCTGATGCTGGCCCCTGAGGCTCCTGAGGCCGAACAAGTCCGGAGGCTGCTGAGTTCCCTGAGGGGTTGATACGATCCCGGGCGGTTTTAGAACGCCTGTCCGATGCTGATGTAGAAAACTCTGCGCGATTCGAATTCCCGGGGTGCAAGATTGAAGCCGTAGTCCAGCCGGAGAAAAATTACGGGCAAGTTGAGCCTCAGCCCCATTCCCAGGGCCGCCCGGAACTTGAGTAGGTTGATATCCCTGAGGGTTTCGTACACATTTCCCACATCGAAAAAGACGACTCCCTCCAGCCATTTGTAAACCGGGAATCTCAGCTCCTGATTGATGATAAAGAGAGCCTCTCCTCCCTCAGCGTGCTTGAGATAATAGTTGTACGGACCCACAGTGTCTCTTTCGAAGCCTCTGATGGAATTGGCCCCGCCGGCAAAGAAACGTCGGCTGGGAATGAGAACCTGGTCAAAGGCGTCGGCAAGTCCGATCCTGAAGTTCGAGGCCCAGATAAAAAACGGGCGGACGGGGAGATAAAGTGAATACTGGCCGAAAAAACTGATGTATGTCAGGTCGGTTTTTAAAAAGGAAGGCGAGTATTTCAAGCTGAGCGACAGGAAGGAACCCTGCTTGGCATTGATCATGTTGTCTCTGGTATCCCGCAGCCAGAACACCTGAAACTCCGGTAGAGACAGCGTGATATCGAACGGAAAGGGGCCGATGGGATCCAGTTCGTAAGTGTGAGTTCGGTTGTAACGGAAGAGGTAGGACAGTCTGGATTCAAAAGGCATCTTCAGTTCTTGCTGGACCGAAAAACCGTATTCTTCGGATTTAAAAACCGATTCTGTTTTCTCCAGGTAGAAGAGAGAATAGAGTGTGTTGAGTTTTTGTCCGAAGAGATACGGGTCTTTGAGCGAAAAGCGCAGGTCCTTCTCGCGTTTGTTCTCGCGGTAGAAAATCAAGCCGCTTCGCCCTCTTCCCAATAGATTGACAAAATCCAACTGGCCGAAGCCTTCGATTTTTTCCTCCGAATTGTACCGAAGACCGTAGCTGACCGCCAAAGGCGGGCTTTCTTGAACGTCGACTACAACCTGAACCTTGTTGCTCTGTTCTTCCAGGGGCAACTGGTATATATTGACCGAGTTGAAGGCCATCAGGTCGTACAGGTTCTTTTGACTGGTTATGATGTTTATCATATTGAGGGGTTCCCCCTCATGAAAAACGAGTTCCCGGCGGATCACATGTTTGGCTGTCCTCCGGTTTCCTTTAACCGCAATCTCAGAAATCGTGAGCAGCTCTCCCTCTGAAATGGTATAGACAAGATCGATTCGATGAGTGTCGGCGTCCTTTTCAACCTGGACATCGATTTTTACGTTTTGGTATCCTTTTTCCCTGTAAAAACTGTAGAGCATGTTGGTATCGGTTGACAACAAGTCGGGAGAAAAAAGGTCCTGGGATTTCAATGTCAAGAGCGGCATGAGTTCTCTGTCTTGGATTGCGACATTGCCTGCTATTTCGACGGAATGGACACGGCTTTGCATCCCTTGCTTGACAGGGAGTACGATATCGATCTTCCTCTCCTCATGACGGAGCGAAATTTCCGGGTATTGGATGGAGACATCCTGGTAGCCGAGCTCTTCATACATGGATACGATTCTCAGCTTAGCCCGCTTGAAGTCGTACAGAAGCGCCCATAGGCCTTTGCCGCGGGGTCGGGGCATGCTCGACACAGCTTTTTTGATGGATTTGGCCGGTACAGCACTCTCTTCGCTCAAACTGAACTTGCCGATTTTGTAGCGTGGACCGAAGTGAACAAAAATGACGTAAAAAGATTCCGTTTCCTCTTCGGTTTTCGATGCCGTCACCTCGGCTTGGATGTAACCCTTGCTGTTCAGTTCAAGCTTGATTTTTTTTTCGGCTTCGGACATGGACATTTCTTCGGGTAGCCGTCCGTTCCATTGGCTGAGAGTCTGTTTTTTTAATTTTGTGCTTATGGGATCACCCGTAAAAATTAAGGATGCGGGTGCAGTTCGCTTGACGTCGAAGAGGATTGTGACGCTGTTTTGGTCTTCGTATTGGAGAGATGGAGAGATAACCGCGTTCAAGAAGCCGTTGTTTCTGTAGTGCTCTGTCATTTTCTCTATAGCCGTTCGAAGATCGCTATATTTGAATTTCGAATGCTTCTTCAACGGACGAGATTTGTCTTCCAGTATCTTTTTTGAGAACGGAAAAATATCGCTGTACCGGATATCTTTGATGGTGTACTGTCTGCTTCGGCTCCCGATTGAAAATCCGCTTGGTCGCGCTGGCCCTCCTAAGGTAAACCTGTGGCTGAAACTCCCGCCGTAGCTCCCGTCGTCCTTGGCGTACGACTGAAGCGTGAAGTTGCGGCTCAGGTTGTAATCCAGGATCCAGGTTTGATTCTGTGTGTTGCTGATGTCGATCGAGTAAATGAGATCGAGTGCGGATACGAGTCCTTTTCGAAACGTGAATCGTGCGCCGGGATCGGCCTCGGTGGCGATATTGATGGGCTCGATGCGGACTTCTTCGGCACCGAGTATGTTCTTCAATGTGTTCGTGAACGGCGAGGCGAAGGGACTCAAAAAATAGAGCATCATCTGATTTCCGATGATGTTGGCAGCTTCGTTTCGGAGGCGTTCCGATCCATATCCTGTGAGCAGAATCAGAGCAAGGTCGATTTCGGACATCGATTCGGACGAACTGAGGGAGAATCGCAGCCCCGTTATGGGGCCGGTTACGTTCAGGGTGATATCCAGGTCTTTGAACTCATACCGTAGCTGGGTATGGGCCGTGATGTTCAACATACCATCCAGAGGATCGGCATCTGCAAAATCGATGCTGGCGCGTTCGACCTCGTAGTTTCGGTTGTTGAATATGATTTCTCCGGCCTGCCGGTTCCTGAAGAATCCGGACAGCTTTGGTTCATAGACCGTACCTCCCACCCTGATGTTGCCTTCCATTTCCAGGGATGCCAAGTTGTTGTCCACGACAAAAGGATCGATTGTGGCGATATCGATACCTAGGTTCAGGCTTCTTAACAAAGGCGGGATATCGCTTTGAAGCGCTTTTCTCTGAGAACGGAGAGATCTGATGAGTTCACTCCCCGGATAGATGTCCGCTCCGTAAAAGGATTGCGTGAGTTCGGCCCTCCCGGTCAAAAACCATTTTTGCTCTTTTTTGCTGAGACTGAAGTCGCCGTTGACAAGAGCCTGGAAACCTTCGGGGTAGCTCAATTGAACCTGATCCGCTTTAGCCTCGATGTTAGCGGATTTGAGCTGATTGGAATCAAGGATAGCCTTTCCCTGAAACTCTGTTTTTCCCCCGTTGAGAATCCCTGAAAGTGTGAAATTTGGTGTGTTTGCCTTTGAAAAATCAAAATTTCCTTCGATGTTGGTGACCAGCAGCGGGTAGCTCTGCACTTGGACGAGACCTCCTGAAATCCGGCCATCCCCTGATAATTTAAGGTCATCGAAAGGCCCCCGGCATGCCAGATCAGCGGTAAGCGTTCCATCCAGAATGATGTCTTCGAAAAGGGGAGTCAGCTTTGAAACATTCATGTTGGTGTTCAATCGGGCATCCAGGAACGGAG
>JAFGNQ010000337.1 GCA_016926925.1 Candidatus Aminicenantota bacterium | reverse complement strand
TTAGGCAGCATGTTGAGTCAATTAAAATCAAAAAAATAGGGTTGGAGGTAAAAATGGCCAAAGCGCAAACCAAAGAGACCGAAAAGAAAGAAGACACCGCAAAACTAACCAAGGAACAGTTCTTCGAGCATTTGGATAATCTGACCATGTTAGAGCTTGCAGATTACATCAAAGAGTTCGAGGAAAGATATGGTGTGAGTGCAGCAGCTGCTGTCCCCATGGCTGTTGCCGGTGCTGTCCCTCAAGCCGATGCACAAGCAGAGGAGGAAAAGACTGAGTTCACCGTGGTTTTGAAAGAAATCGGGGACAAAAAGATCAACGTCATCAAAACCGTTAGAGAAGTGACGGCCCTCGGCCTTAAGGAAGCTAAGGATCTGGTTGATGGTGCACCGAAACCGGTTAAAGAAGGGATCTCGAAGGAAGAAGCCGAAGAGATCAAGAAAAAATTCGAGGAAGTGGGTGCCATCGTCGAACTGCAATAACACGGGTAAAAATTCAATGGATATTTTTCCATTTACTTATAACCTGAATTATTTACGAGGTGACCTTGCCGCAGGCGATAAGGTTTAATCCATGAATCGGAGGTCCTCCGCTGCACGAAAATTGAGAGACATATGCGTTGGACCGGCTCTGGTTGAAAGGCGAAAATGCTGTTGAGCAAGCTCAAAGCCATTTGTCGGACATGTTGCTTGCGGAACTTTATGAGTACGCATGTCGAAAAACATGTTTCTTCAGGATTCGCGGCCGGACCTTTTAAGAATAATTCAGATAAACTCTATTGAGAGTGCAAACATGCTTAATGAACCAAAGAACAAGTATCGCGAAAGAGTAAATTTCGCCAAAATCAAAGGGACCTTTCCGATGCCCGATATGCTGGAAATCCAGAAAGCGTCCTATGCCGAATTCCTGCAGATGGATTTGTTGCCCGACGAGAGAAAAGAAGTCGGATTGCAGGCGGCGTTCAAGGATATCTTTCCTGTGTCCGATTTTAAGGAAACCACGCAACTGGATTTTATCAGCTATTCCATCGGGAATTGGGAGTGCAAGTGCGGCCGGCTCAAAGGTGTCGAGAGTTCCAGACGGCGCTGCAACGGATGCGGAACCCTCCTACCTCCTGATGCGGAACTTACGGATAAGGAAATTTGTCCCTACTGCAGCGCAATCAAAAAGGTCGAAGTTCCGGTCTGTGAACACTGTGGTGACAAGGTTGAGCTGAAGATGAAGTACAGCTCGCTCGAATGTCTGCAGAAAGGCTATACCTATTCTGTCCCCCTTAGAATAAAAGTCAGGCTGATTTCATGGGAAAAGGATCCGGCAACGAAAGCTAAGCGCCTGAAACATATCAAAGAGCAAGAAGTCTACTTCGGAGATTTCCCGTTGATGACGGACAAAGGAACCTTTATTTTCAACGGTATCGAGAGGGTTGTCGTCAGTCAACTCCAACGGTCGCCGGGTGTCTTTTTCCGGCCTGGAGACAGCAAAGGATTTTTTATCGGCAAGATCATTCCCTATAGAGGCGCATGGGTTGAGTTCGAATATGACAGCAAGGGCCTTCTTTATGTCAGACTGGACAGGAAAAAGAAGTTTCTCGCCAGTGTCTTCATGAGAGCCTTGGGTTTTGGTTCGGATGAAGAGATCGTGCGCTTGTTCTACGATATCTACAAGCTCGTTCCCAAAGACGGAAAAATCTATTGGGAGCTGAACGAAAACCTTATTGGCAAGTTTGTTGATGAAGAGGTGGTTGATCCCAAATCGAAGAAGTCGTTGCTTGCACCCAAAAAAAAGCTGACGGGAGAGATCTATCAAAAATTGAAAGACCTCAAGATTGAAAGACTTGTTCTAGCGAAGAAAGAATTGAACAAAGCCTTTTCAGTGGCGCCTATAGATGATGTGGTCAGATCCAACGAAATTATCAGCGAAGAACAACTGGAAAAGATTGTCGGCTTGGGGAAACCGTTCGAGATCTTCTTCCCCAGCGAGGACAAGATAGGCGAAATCATTTCCAAAACACTGCTCCGTGATCTGAACAAAGATACCAATCAAGCATTGGGTGAAATCTATAAAAAATTGCGTCCCGGTGAGCCGCATACTATGGAAAGTGCTCATAACCTCTTTCACAACCTCTTTTTCAATGCACAGAAATACAACTTTTCGCGTATCGGGCGCCTTAAAATGAATATCAAACTTCGTCTTAACACGCCGCTCGAAGAAAAAACTCTGGCTCCGATGGACTTTGTTTCGGTAATCAAGTATCTGCTCAATCTGCGTGCCGGAGTGGGAGACGTGGATGATATCGATCATTTAGGGAACCGCCGGGTTCGTTCTGTTGGTGAGTTGGTAGAGAATGCCTTCCGGATCGGGTTGACACGTATGGAGAGGACCATCAAGGAAAAGATGACGGTCGCTACCGACCTGGCCTCAGCGATGCCTCAGGACCTCATCAATTCCAAACCTGTAATCGCTGCCCTGAAAGAATTTTTCGGCAGCTCCCAACTCTCCCAGTTCATGGACCAGATCAATAGTTTGGCGGAGGTGACACACAAGCGCAGGCTCAGCGCATTGGGTCCGGGTGGGTTGAGCCGAGAAAGAGCCGGCTTCGAGGTTCGAGACATTCAATCGTCTCATTACGGCCGTATCTGTCCGATCGAGACTCCGGAAGGTCCCAACATCGGATTGATTTCCTCTTTGAGCAGCTATGCCCGGGTCAATGAATTCGGATTTATCGAGACTCCTTATAAAAAGGTCAAGGATGGACGGGTCATCGAATATTTCAAAATCATTCATCCCGGAAAGAGCGTTTTCAAAATGGGAGATACCATCGATCAAGATGAAATGGTAAAGGAAATGAATCGGCTGAAGAAACAAAAAGCCGCACATCTCCCAGTGGCTGAGCCATTCTGCTTCTATCTGACCGCTTGGGAAGAGGAGCAGTTCAACATCGCTCAAGCGAATGCACCGGTTGATGAGGAAGGCTACTTCCGCAAAGAGCTCATCAGTGCCAGACAAGCAGGAAATTTCAAACTGATCCCTAGTGACCAGATCGATTACATCGACGTCTCTCCCAAACAACTCGTATCCTTATCGACGTCTCTTATTCCTTTCCTGGAGCATGATGATGCCAACCGTGCCTTGATGGGATCGAATATGCAACGGCAGGCAGTGCCTCTTCTCAGACCGGAAGCTCCTCTTGTCGGCACCGGTATTGAACATATGGTTGCAAAAGGCTCCGGAGATGTCCTCATCTGCAAACGGCCCGGAGTCGTCGAGTTCGTGGACGCCGAACGCATCCTGGTGCGCGTGGACGAACAAGAAAACGCAAGGGAACACGACGTAGGAACCGATCTTTATATCCTCACCAAGTTTCTGCGCACCAACCAGAACACATGCCTCACCCATCGCCCCATCGTCCGCAAAGGAGACAGAGTGGAGGCGGGACAGATCCTTGTGGACAGCTCATGTACTGACCATGGAGAGCTGTCGCTTGGACGCAATGTTCTGTGTGCCTTCATGCCGTGGAGAGGATATAATTTTGAAGACGCCATTATCGTCAGCGAAAAGTTGATCAAGGATGACATCTTCACTTCAATCCACATAGTGGAGGAGTCTCTGGAAGCACGGGATACCAAGCTGGGTCCCGAAGATATAACGCGTGACATCCCCAATGTGCCTGAAAACCTCCTGCGCAACCTCGATGAAAACGGTATTGTGCGCATAGGAGCGCATGTCAAATCGGGTGATATCCTTGTCGGTAAAGTTGCACCCAAAGGTGAAACTCAGCTTTCACCTGAGGAAAAGCTATTGAAAGCCATATTCGGTGAGAAGGCCTTGGATGTCAAAGATGCATCCCTTTACTGTTCCCCGGGGATAGAGGGCACGGTGATCGATGTCAGGGTGTTCTCCCGGCGAGGAATAGAGAAAGGCCCTCGAGCTAAGGCTATCGAGAAAGATGAAATCATCAAGATGAAGCGGAACCTGACTGATGAAATCAGAATTCTGGAGGGAGAGAAAGGACGCAAAATCGCATCGGTCTTGAAGGGGGAAGTTGTTGCCAAAGACCAAACCATTTCCGGTATCAGCCTGAAAAAGGATTCCAAACTGACCGAACAGATATTGAACGGATTCAATCCCGATGACCTGCGCAAGATTAAAATCAAGCCGAATGCCGAAAAAGATGAGAGAATCAAGGATATCGAAAAAAAGGTGAAGCGCCAGATAGAAGCACTGAAATCCGTCCATAAGGAAAAGGTGGACGTCCTCAAGAAAGGTGATGAGCTTTCCCCTGGAGTGATTCAGGTCATCAAAGTCTACATCGCCATGAAGCGCAAGCTCTCGGTCGGTGACAAGGTGTCGGGTCGTCACGGGAACAAAGGTATCGTCGCCAAAATTGTTCCCGAAGAAGATATGCCCCGACTGCCTAATGGAATGCCCGTCGAAATCGTATTGAATCCTTTAGGAGTCCCCTCCCGTATGAATGTCGGGCAGATTCTGGAAACCCATCTTGGATGGGCTGCTAGAGCTCTCGGTCTTTGGATTGCCACTCCCGTTTTTGATGGAATTTCGGAATCGGAAATCAAGGAGATGCTCAAGAAAGCCGATTTGCCGGGCACAGGAAAAATCCCTCTCTTCGACGGCATTTCCGGCGAGAGATTGGACCAGGAGATAACCGTAGGCTATATCTACATCATGAAACTCTATCATCTTGTCGATGACAAGATTCACGCACGATCTACGGGGCCTTATTCATTGATAACACAGCAGCCGCTCGGAGGAAAAGCTCAGTTTGGCGGTCAGCGCTTTGGAGAAATGGAAGTCTGGGCGCTCGAAGCCTATGGGGCTGCCTATACGCTGCAGGAGTTGTTGACCGCAAAGTCCGATGATGTGGAAGGCCGGGCAAAGATCTATGAGGCGATCGTCAAAGGAGATCTGGACTTTACTCCGGGACTTCCCGAATCGGTGAATGTCCTCATCCGCGAGCTCCAAAGCTTATGTCTGAATGTAGAACTGGAAAAGGCCGAGAAGGAAGAAATTCTACCGTGGGGAATTGACGTTCCCCAAATCCTTAAAGGAGAGCAATGATGGATACCAGGCATTCCTTGGGTGGAAAACCTAAAGTTGATTTCGATCAAGTCAGAATCAGTATTGCCTCTCCCGAGAAGATCAAGAGTTGGTCTTGGGGGGAGGTAACAAAGCCGGAAACCATCAACTACCGTACGTTCAAGCCGGAGAAAGACGGGCTGTTCTGTGCCAAGATTTTCGGCCCGATTAACGACTATGAATGTCTTTGTGGGAAATACAAGCGGATGAAGTACAGGGGCATAATCTGCGAAAGATGCGGAGTCGAAGTCACCCGATCAAAGGTCCGTCGTGAACGAATGGGACATATACAGCTGGCATCGCCTGTAGCTCATATCTGGTTCTTTAAGGGCACTCCCAGCCGTATCGGGTTGGTCTTGGACCTCTCGATCAAAGACTTGGAAAAAGTGCTCTATTTCGAATCCTACATCGTGATCGATCCAGGCGATACTCCGCTTCGTGACAATCAACTCCTTACAGAGGAGGAGCTGAAAGAGTCCCAGGAGAAGTACGGCGATAAGTTTGAGGTTGCGATCGGTGCTGAAGCAATAAAAAAGCTCCTTGAACGTATCGACATCAATAAAGAAAGTGAACGTCTGCGCAAGCTGATGAAGGCCGAGACGTCGCAGCAAAGAAAACTCCGTCATGCCAAAAGGTTGAGAGTTTTTAAGGCCTTAAAGAATTCCGGCAACCGTCCGGAATGGATGATTCTGGATATCATCCCTGTCATTCCTCCGGACCTCAGACCATTGGTGCGGCTTGATGGAGGCCGGTTTGCAACATCGGACTTGAACGACCTCTACAGAAGAGTTATAAATCGCAACAACCGGTTAAAAAAACTGATCGAACTCAAAGCGCCCGAGCTCATCATCCGCAACGAAAAAAGGATGCTGCAAGAAGCCGTGGATGCTCTCTTCGATAACGGAAAGCGAGGGCGAGTGCATCTGGGCGCCAACAGACGACCGCTCAAATCTTTGAGTGAAGCTCTGCGGGGAAAGCAAGGCCGGTTTCGCCAGAACTTACTCGGAAAGCGTGTCGATTACTCAGGGCGTTCGGTGATCGTTGTCGGTCCCGAGCTGAAGCTGAATCAGTGCGGTTTGCCTAAAAAGATGGCCTTAGAGCTGTTCAAGCCTTTCATCTTTCATAAGCTGGAGAAGGAAGGTTTGGTTCCAAGTGTGAAGATCGCTCGGGAATGGCATGAGCAGGAAAAGCCTGAAGTTTGGGACTACCTCGAAGAGGTGGTCAAAGCGCACCCTATCCTGCTTAACCGGGCACCCACGCTTCATCGCTTGGGAATTCAGGCTTTTGAACCGATTCTCGTCGAGGGCAAAGCCATTCAGATTCATCCTTTGGTATGTGCGGCATTCAATGCTGATTTCGATGGAGACCAAATGGCCGTTCACATTCCCCTCTCTGTTGAGGCCCAGGTGGAAGCCAGAACTTTGATGCTTTCCACCGAAAACATCCTCTCCCCTGCTCACGGCAGGCCTTTAGCGATTCCGAGCCAGGATATGGTTTTGGGGTGTTACTATTTGACATTGGAGAGAAAGAACCAAAAAGGAGAAGGCCGGGTTTTCGCTTCTGCCGATGAGGTTCTGCTGGCCATGGAAAACGGAGAGATCGGCCTCCAATCCATCATCAAGGTGAAGTTCAAGGGACCTCTTATGAACTTATCCACCTATTACGATGATCAAGCTGTTTTGACATGTCCCATAGCTCAAATCGAAAACAAGCTCGTCGAGACGACTCCCGGCCGGATAATCTTCAACCAAATCCTTCCCGAGGGAATTCCTTTTGTCAACGGTAAATTGAAGAAGAAAGGATTGGAAAGCCTTGTTTATTATGCCTATTTGAAAGTCGGCCATGATTCCACTATCAAGATTCTGGATGATATGAAGCAACTGGGATTCAATTACGCAACCAAGGCGGGTTTTTCACTGGGAATCGATGACTTTATCATTCCGAAAGAAAAGGCGACCTTGGTCGAGAAGGCGCAGAAAGATGTTCAAAAAATCGAGAACCTTTATCAAGAAGGAGTCATCTCTTCGCGGGAACGTTTTAACCGCGTCGTTGAGATTTGGGGTGGTGTCACTGAGAAGGTTTCGATCGCCATGATTGAACACATGAGAAAAGTAAGTTTTGAGAGCGATCAACTGAATCCTCTCTACGTGATGGCAGACTCCGGGTCTCGAGGAAACAAACAGCAGATCCGGCAACTTGCAGGGATGCGTGGTTTGATGAGTAAGCCTTCAGGTGAAATCATCGAGAGACCCATCATCTCGAATTTACGCGAGGGCTTGGATGTTTTGCAGTATTTTATTTCGACAAACGGTGCACGTAAGGGCTTGGCTGATACGGCCTTGAAAACCGCCAATTCGGGTTACCTCACCCGCAAGCTCGTGGATGTGGCTCAGGAAGTCATCATCGATGAGCACGATTGCGGGACGTTCAAAGGCGAGAATGTCTCCGCCATAGTCGAAAATGGAGAATTGATCGAGCCTTTTGTGGACAGGATTGTCGGAAGAATATCTCTGGACAAAGTCTTTGATCCCGATACGAATGAGGTCGTCGTTGATATCAATGAGGAAATTACGGAAGAAGTCGCTCAGAAACTGGAGCACATGGGTATTGAGCGGATCAAAATTCGTTCTGTCCTGACCTGTGAATCTCGGCGAGGCGTTTGTCAACTATGCTACGGTCGTGATATGGCTACCGGAAATCTGGTCGAACTTGGAGAGGCCGTCGGCATTACCGCGGCCCAGTCCATCGGAGAACCCGGTACGCAGCTAACAATGCGGACATTCCATGTGGGTGGGATTGCCATGGGACGTGTGGAGCGGTCGAGGCTCGAAGCGAAGAACGACGGGATTGTACGATTCAGCGACAACCTAAAATCCGTTGTCAACAAGGAGAATGAAATCATCGTCGTCAACCGGAATGCCAGCATCGCCGTCCTCGATCATCGGGGAAGAGAGATCGAACACTATCAAGTACCTTACGGCGCTAAAGTCCTGGTAAACAATAACGAAGAAGTGAAATCCCGACAAGAGTTCGTCGAGTGGGATCCGTTCAATACATTCATCATCAGTGAGGAGAGCGGAATCGTCAATTTCCAAGATGTCGGGCTCGGGCTCACCATGGAGGAAGTGCAGGATGAATGGACCGGGATGATCACTCAAGTCATCATAGATCCAAAAGACGAGAAAATGCAGCCCCAGATAGTTATTACGGACAAGAACAAGAAGACTCTGAGAAAATACTTTTTGCCCTCCGGAGCCAACCTTGAAGTCAAAGATTTGGATAAAGTATACGCCGGAGATGTAATGGCTAAGATTCCGCGCGAGGCCGCCCGCACAAAAGATATCACTGGAGGTTTGCCCAGGGCAGAGGAGCTCTTCGAGGCACGGCGCCCTAAGGCACCGGCCATCATCTCGGAGATCGACGGTGTCGTGAAATACGGTGGTTTGGTCAGAGGCCACAGAAAGCTGACGGTGCACAATGAAAAGGGCGGCGAGAAGGAGTATTTCATCTCAAAAGGCGCTCACTTGAGTGTCGGTGAGGCGGAGAGAGTCAAAGCCGGCACGCCGCTTATGGACGGACCGGTAAATCCCCATGATATTTTGAAGGTTTTGGGAGAGAAGGAACTGGCCGAGTACCTGCTTCGAGAGATTCAAGAAGTCTACAGGCTTCAAGGTGTTTCAATCAACGATAAACACATTGAAACTATAATACGCCAGATGCTCCGCTGGGTGAAGGTTGAAGAAGTGGGAGATACCGAGTTCTTAGTCGATGAGCAGGTCGACAAGTTCGTATTCCAGGAAGAAAATGAGAGTGTTATCAAAAAGGGAGGAAAGCCCGCAAAGGCTCGGCCTCTTCTTCTGGGCATAACGAAGAGCGCCTTGAGTACGGACAGTTTCATTGCTGCTGCATCTTTCCAGGAAACTACGCGGGTTTTGACTGAGGCAAGTCTTTACGGAAAAGTCGATTATTTGAGACGGCTCAAGGAGAACATTATCATGGGTCGTTTGATACCCGCAGGAACGGGATATAAGTTCTACCGCGACATCGAAATAAGGGAGCCTGAGGATACGGAATTGGGAGAAGAATTGGACATTCAGCTCAGCGGTCCGGAACAGAGCTAAATGTTTTAATTTCCTTGACATAGCAGGGTGATTTTGCTATTATCCTGACATTCGTCCCGAGGGAAATTTTCTATGCGGGATGAGTAAACAAAGAATACTATTTGACTAGGAGAATATTCATTGCCGACTGTCAATCAACTCGTGAGGAAAGGCCGGACGCCAAAAAAATATAAAGGGAAATCTCCGGCTTTGGAAAGCTGTCCGCAAAAGCGTGGAGTCTGTACTCGTGTTTTCACCACGACACCTAAGAAGCCGAACTCTGCTATGAGAAAGGTTGCTCGTGTCCGATTGACGAATAACATCGAGGTTACCGGGTACATACCCGGAGTAGGCCATAACCTCCAGGAGCACTCAATCGTCCTCTTGAGAGGCGGCCGGGTTAAGGATTTACCCGGGGTACGTTACCATGTTGTCAGGGGCTCCCTTGATTGTGAGGGTGTGGCTGACAGGCTGAAGGGTAGATCCAAGTATGGCAGTAAGAGGCCGAAGGAGAAGAAAGCGCGAACCTAGAGGAGTCACCGATGCCCAGAAGAGGAACGATCAAGAAAAGAAAGGCAAAGCCGGATCATTTCTATAACAATACACTCATTGCCCGGTTCATTAAAGCTGTGATGAAGAGCGGGAAAAAGAGCGTGGCTGAGAATATTGTCTACAGCGCGATGGAGGAGGTTAAGCTAAAGGCCAAAGACGATCCTTTGAAGATGTTTGAGAAGGCGATTGAAAATGTGCGCCCCTCTCTGGAGACAAAATCGAGAAGGGTTGGCGGGGCTACCTACCAAGTACCTGTGGAAGTTTCGGTCAACCGGGCCAACTCTTTGGCTGTGCGATGGATTCTCAAGTACGCCAAGGAGAGACCGGGGAAAAGTATGATTGATAAGTTGGCCGCGGAGATCCTCGATGCCATCGGACATCGTGGCGGCGCAATAAAGAAAAAAGAAGACACCCATAAAATGGCGGAAGCCAACAGGGCTTTTGCTCACTATAAATGGTAGTTTTCCTGATTAGTAAATTTATTCGTACCAAAATGGAGAGAAGAGTTGGAGCGAAGAACGCCTATCCAACAAGTCAGAAACATCGGTAT
>JAFGNQ010000049.1 GCA_016926925.1 Candidatus Aminicenantota bacterium | reverse complement strand
GTAGGCAAACAGACCTTGAGCCTGAATCTGTCCTTGTGCCAGTTCGAGAGTGAACTCTCTGATTTCAATACCTGTACGATTATAGGACAACCCGGCAGTCACCTGAGGAATGAGGATTTCCTTGAGTGTGATATCTTGACCGCTGATGTCCAGCGCTACCTGAGGTGCATCTATGGACCCGCGGGCTGTCCCTTTTAATGAGAACCGCCCCCGTGTAGGGAATGGAAACGGGAGCTTTCCTTCTGGGATAATGTTTTCTTCACTCAACCGTTGAAGGAGCCCGCTTATTTCAGTGAGGTCTTCCGCTTCGACCTTGAATTCACTTCGGAATTGTTTCGCACTATCGATATTTCCTGAAAGGGAAAATTTTGTCCGGTTCAGTTTCAGAGACGAGGGCAAAATTTGAATAAAACCGTTCGCCGCTTCAAAGCGGAGCCTCCCCTCCAATCCGTATCTTTTTCGGGTTGAAAGAGATGATCTGGGAATAGGATCAAGTCGAATATCGCCTTTGGCTTGGATGTCATTGACTCTCAATGACATCCACTTTATAAAGAGCTGCCCGCTGCTCACCAAGGATAAAATTGAAAGGAAGCGGGATTCCAAATCTTCAAAATTCGAAAGGTCGACGGCACTCCACTCCACTTCCGCCGATGATTCCTTTTGTCCAGTCAGCGAAACTCTCAGTTTCCCCTGGAGGTTTCCCTTTTGTGTGGTGATCTTCAATGCATCTATAGTCAGGTCTCTCATATCCGTATCGAAGTCTGCCTCGAAGCCGGAAACAGATACACCTGCCACCTGAGCATTCCGGGATGTTATATTTCCTGCAATAATCAGGTCTTCTCCAACTCCTTCCACGGAGCTCGTGAATGACAGTTGTCCCTTGAATTCTTTATTGAGCCGGAGGGTCTCAGCCAAACGACCCAATTGAACGGACCCATGGAGGTCGATTTTATACTCCGGGCTTTGTTGGAGATGGGATATTTTCCCGGTGGCGTAGAGGAGCAGGGGATCCAGTCGAATCGCGAATTCGTGGAGCGCTAGGTGTTCACTATCGAATGTGAAACTTCCGTTAAGTTCCTCGAGAGTGAGGCTCTTTTCCCCAAATCGGATTTCTCCCGCTTCCGCACTAATAAGACCGGTATGCAGTTTGTCTTTCTCAAGATAGTCGATTGAGATACGCAAATTGGAAATTCCCGCGCTGATAGAGCGAATTTCATCGCTGAATACAACCGATCCGTTATCCAGAAGGAATTTGTCGATGCGCAGGAACAGAGCCTTCTTCGGGTGTGTGGGTGTTTTTGAGGAAGATTCCTTCGCTTGATTTGCTTCGATTTCGAGATGTGGACTTATGAGGCGTAAATCTTGCACATGAATTTTTCGCCCCAATAACGTCGGGAGAGTTGTGTTGAGTGACAGCTTTTTTGCGATGAAGAGCTTGAACAAGGCCGTTTTATCGCTGGAGGCAGGACGGACTTCGATGTTGTCCATGACAATAGAAAGCCGAAAGATGCTGAAATCTAGGGATTGGACCGAGAGAGCTAGGTTGTACTGGGATCCAAGGTAAGCGTTGGCTTTTTTGATGATGAACGATTTAAAACTCTGGCTGTGAAGATAGACTATCCCGGCGATGATGATGGCGGTAAGAGAGCACAACAGGCCGATCCATACCTGCTTTTTCCGTTTGGATCGCTTATCCTGAACTTTGGGTTTTTCCGCTTTCATTGAGATTTTATCACCTTATGTCTTTGAGCTTCTGTAACATGATAGCATATGTCCGGCTTCTTCAAAATATGCAGAGTCCGTCACTTCCCTTTGCGCCAGAATTTGAATGTTCCGAGGAAAGGGAGAGGGATTGGGCGTGATTTTCCTATGAGATCGATTGAATTTCTCAAGTCAAAACAGTTTTTTGGCTCGCGATCGCGAAAGCGAGAGATATTGGAGAAATCGGCCTGTGAGCACATTCTCGATTTCCCTCAATTTGGAGTAGGCAACCTTGGGAATTTTTCCCCCGGCCATAGCTTTATGCCCTCCACCTGTTCCGTAATCCCGAACCATATGCTGCATAAGATCGGCACTGTCGAGCCCGGGTTTGAGGGATCTGAGGCTTAGAAAGAGATCGCCCTCGTAGAAGCCGAGGGTAAAGCTGACTTCGATTTTTTCGCGGAGTATCAGAAAATCTGCGATTTCAGCAGGGAGTTCGGGGTAAGGAACCTTGTCCATCGGACACACAACAGCGTAACGGTGGACAGAACTCCTGCTGAGGGCTGCTTTTATGCTTTTATAATAAAGAGGAGAGAGCGGAGGGTGCGAGATGCGGAACAGCGATTTGAAGTCCACTCGGGGAAGGAGGGAGATATAGTTGTCGTAATCCTCGCGCGTCCCTTCCCAGCCCAGGTCCCGCGTTTCGCTTTTTATGGCATAGAAGAGTGCTGTGGCCAGCCGTTTGGTGAGAAATATTTTTCTTTCTATCAAGGTAGCGGCAATAATCGTGCTGGCCGCGCCCATTTTTTCGTTTACATAGGTCCAATGGTTCGCTTTGGTGGTTTCTCTCATGGGATGGTGGTCGATGACGATGTCCGGAGTGACGTCCTGTGGCAGAGAGCTGTTTCCTGTGTGAGGTTGGCAATCCACCATGATGATGGCAGGTCCATTTTTGATCAAATGCGGCTTGTAGGGGACGAGCGGAATTTTCAATTCCTTCACCATGGCTCTATTTTCCGCCCGTCCAATGAGGCCCCCATAGGCAATGGTTGAAACCAGCGACAGATCCTTTTTGAGCAGATGAACAATTCCCCAGGACGCGGCTATGGCATCAGGGTCAGGATTGTCATGGGGCAAGATCAAGGCGTGATTTGCTCCTCTAAGAGATTGAAACTTTTTTCCCAGCATTATTACCCTAATCAGGGCTCTCTCTTGTCATTTGCATCGAGATCGGTGTGCAAAGAGAGTGATTCTATAGGATAAATGCATGATAGCATGAATTTTTACATAATCAAGGGAATAAAACCATTAGAGGCACTGTCCTATCTTCTGTCAGGCGCTGTTCAGGTTGCTGTAACCGGCCGAAATGATCATCTTGAATGCTTCGTCGACACTGATGTTCAAGTCCGTCACCTCTTCTAAGGGAACGAAGCAGAAAAAACCCGATGTGGGATTCGGAGTGGTCGGAACAAACACCTTGAGCATCCTTCGTTCGCCGAGGTGGGGCAATTCCTTTGAGTCTTCACCCGTAACAAACCCGATAAAAAACAATCCTTTGATCGGGAATTCAAGCAGCACGACCCGGGAAAATATCTTTTTGTCGCTGAATATTCCGATCGTCAAATGTTTTACTCCCTGGTAGATAGTTTTAATGACCGGTATTTTCGCCAGAATCAGTTCACTCTTGTTGAAAAGTTTCTTGCCGAAGTAATTGTTGGCCACAACACCGATTAAAACGATCAGGATGAGGGCGATGATCAGTTCGATTCCATAGAACGGGATGTATGTTCTCGGATGGAAGGAGGCAGGGATGAAACTCATGGTGTTCTCCACCATGTTCACCACGGCCCGTATGAGCAGGATGGTCACCCAAAGGGGAATGATAACGATAAGGCCTGTTACGAAGAAGCGTCTGAGTGTTTTCATTTTCCCTCTCTCCTTTTCACTGAATTGTCATTTAGCCCGGATTATTCAGAAAAAATGTCGATCTATATGGTAACTCTAACTATAGAATAGCCGTACTGATTTTTTCAATGCAATCATGCTAAGGTTTTTCTTCTCGATGGCATACTTAACCTCATCGACATTTTTTAACAACCTCGACTCGTGAATAATCCAGGTTAGGAAATAGCCTTGTAGCTTTATTAAATAGCGAATTTCACCCATTTGCAAGTTCTCCGTACGTTCCGGGGACGTTTCCGCTTGGTAAAAAAGCCGGCTCTATACGTAGCAGTCGGGATTCATCCTTGTTCGTGCTGCATCGCTGCGAGTGGGGGGAGATTCGAAGGAGTCGGCCTGCAAAGATCGGATGATGACCTTATAGGGATAAGTCTCTTTGTGATATACTTACAAAGAAAACAAGGATTAGAAGTGAACAGTAATGGAATTTACCGGTATTCCGTCAAATCTAAGGAACAAGCCATAGTTTTTGAAGAGCTTAAACCCTATCTCCTCTCAATATGGGAAAAGGCGGAATGATTCTTCAAAAGAATGGAGTCTCATGGATTCGATGAATATCCTTTTTGCCTCATCGGAAATGGCCCCCTTTGCTAGGACAGGGGGATTGGGGGATGTATCCGGGTCACTCCCCGGGGCTTTGGCTTCGCTAGGGCACCGTGTGACCGTTGTCATGCCGTTTTACCGTCAAGTGAAAGACGGGAGTTTCAATATCCGAAAGCTGAAAATGACTCTGAAGGTACCGTTCCGAGATAAAGTACTGAGAACGTCCGTATTCCATACGGCGCTGCATGCCGACGTGCCGGTTTATTTCATCCGGCAGGATGAGTATTTCGGACGGAGTAACCTCTACGGCACTCCAAAGGGGGATTATCGTGACAATGCCGAGAGGTTCATGTTTTTTTGCAGGGCTGTTCTCCATCTGACGAAGTCGATTGCGTTTCAGCCCGATATCATCCACTGTCATGATTGGCAAACAGCACTGCTCCCTGTATATTTGAAAAGTGTTTACACCGATGATCCGTTTTTCCGTCAAACACGGACTCTCTTCACCATTCATAATCTGGCTTATCAAGGGGTCTTTTCCCGCGATGTTCTGAAAGCCGGAGGGCTTCCGGAATCTCTTTTTTCCATGGCGGCACTGGAGTTTTATGGGAAAGTGAATTTGATGAAAGGAGGGATTTTGTTCTCCGACCTGGTGACGACCGTGAGTAAAAAATATGCGCGGGAGATCTTGACGCCCGAGTACGGGTATGGTTTGGATGGGGTTCTCCGAACTCGAAAAAAGGATGTTTTCGGGGTGTTGAACGGTGTCGACTACCGCACGTGGAATCCCGAAACAGATCCTCACATCGCAGCCAACTACAGCAGCGACGATCTTTCCGGAAAAAAGGAATGCAAAGAAGATTTATTGGCCGATTTTAAGATCGGAACAGGCACGGACATCCCGATCATCGGAATCGTATCTCGGCTCGCCGCTCAGAAAGGCTTTGACATTTTGGACGAGGCACTCGAAGACATATTGGATACGGGATCGATCCTAATCCTCCTCGGGGCAGGAGATGCAGGCTTTGAAAGGCGGTTTGCTGAGCTAGGGAAAAAACACGAGGCTGTAGGGATAAAAATCGGTTTCGATGATGTTCTTGCCCATAAGATCGAAGCCGGCTCTGATATGTTTCTCATGCCTTCCCGGTACGAACCATGCGGGATGAACCAAATGTACAGCTTGAGATACGGGACCATTCCCATCGTCAGAGCAACAGGCGGATTGGATGACACCATTCGGGCATATGATCCCAGGAAGGGGGCAGGAAACGGATTCAAGTTCAGGGGTTACTCTGCCCGAGACCTCTTGAAGGCGGTGAGGAAAGCGGTATCTGTGTTTCGTAAACATACTCTCTGGTCCGGATTGATGATCAATGCCATGAAAGAGGATTTTTCATGGGCCCATTCCGCATCCGAGTATGTGGATCTCTACCATCGCATTCGGATCAAGAAAACGGTAGGGATACATCGAGGAAGAAGTCATGTTCGGCATTCTTGATACGGAAGTCATCAAGCATGATGGGTTCTTCTGTGATCTTTGTTTGAGGCTCAATAAGGAACAGGCGTCTTTTCTCAAAATGATAACAATCGTAAGGATATGACAGTAAATCCAAAGAAAACAGACCGTGTCATACACGGTCCCACTCTTTTCACGGATTACGATATTTATCTTTTCAAGGAAGGAAATTCTTTCAGGCTCTATGAAAAAATGGGAGCCCATTTTATGTCTGTCGATGGAGAAAAAGGGGTGTATTTTGCCGTTTGGGCGCCCAACGCAAAAAAAGTATCGGTAATCGGAGATTTCAATCGATGGAATCCGGGAAAGCATCCTTTGGAAGTCCGATGGGACGGTTCCGGAGTTTGGGAGGGATTTATTCCCGGAATCCCAAAAGGAGCCCTTTATAAATTTCATGTCACATCGAACGTACGCGGGTACCGGGTCGAGAAGGGGGATCCCTTCGGATTTTTTTGGGAAACAGCACCGAAAACCGCATCCGTTGTTTGGGACCTCGATTTCGAATGGGGGGACAGCGGCTGGATGAAGAACAGGAAAAACAGCAATGCCCTTGATTCTCCCTGGTCTGTGTATGAAATGCATTTGGGCTCCTGGAAGAGAGCCAGGGATTCCGAAAGCCGATTCATGACCTACAGCGAACTTGCACCCCGTCTCGTAGAGTATATCAAGGATATGGGTTTCACGCATGTGGAATTTTTACCCGTGATGGAACATCCTTTCTATGGATCGTGGGGGTATCAGGTTCTCGGCTACTATGCTCCCACCAGCCGCTACGGAACTCCTCAGGAATTGATGTCGCTCATCGATCTGCTTCACAGGAATGGGATCGGTGTCATTCTGGACTGGGTGCCTTCCCATTTTCCGGGCGATGAGTATGGTTTGATCTATTTTGACGGCACGCATCTCTACGAATATGGGGATCCCAGAAAGGCCATACAGCCGGATTGGAAAAGCTATATTTTCAACTACGGAAGAAACGAAGTGCG
>JAFGNQ010000336.1 GCA_016926925.1 Candidatus Aminicenantota bacterium | reverse complement strand
TATTTAACCTATTTTTATTTCAATCGTTCTTGAAAATAGCAGCATTTCCGTTTTCCCGACTGATCTATTGAGATAAGCCGGCACGAAGAGCGAGGCATTGTCCGTATAAGGCGCATGGTGGTTGGTGGAATCAAATGTACTGCCCCCCGTCGACTTTGATCACTTCGCCCGTGATATGCCGGGCCTTCTCACTGCAGAGAAAGGTCACCAAATGCGCCACTTCTTCCGGAGTCCCGAGCCTGTCGAAGACGGTCTCCGCCCGGGACCTCTGCTTGAAATCCTCAGGCATACTGGTGATCATTTCCGTCTCGATCAAACCGGGTGCTACCGCGTTGACATTGACTTGCGCTTTCCCCAACTCCTTGGCGACTGTCTTGGTCAGACCGATGGTTCCCGCCTTGGCTGCCGTGTAGTTGGATTGCCCGAATCTTCCTCTCATGCCGTTGATCGAAGTTATGTTCACAATCTTTCCCGACTTCTGTTCCCTAAAAATCGGGGCTGCGGCTCGGATGAAGTTGAACGTGCCCTTCAAATCGACACTGATCACCTTATCCCACTGTTCTTCGGTCATCTTCCAGATGACGCCGTCCCAGTTCATGCCGGCGTTGTTGATGAGAATATCCAGGCGGCCGAAATCTGCGGCGATTTTCTGAGTCAGATTCTGGACGGCCTCATAGTCGGACACATCGACTGCGTAGGTTTCCGCTTTACGACCCATTTTCACAATTTTTTCGGCAATGGCCTTGGCTTCATCGCCGTGTTTGCGGTAGGTCAAAGCCACATCGGCCCCGTTGTCGGCCAAATCCAAACAAATGGCTGTTCCTATGCCCATGCTTCCGCCCGTGACTAAGGCGACTTTTCCTTCTAAATCCATAGCATTCCTCCTCAAATTGAACCCTTAAAGGATATATGAAATGGGATTCTTATTCCATATTTCTTTATTCCCGTATGCATTACTGTTTCCCAGATCGGACTTTCATGAGAGTTAAAAAGCGCTGGCCGTCGTCCTCAGCAGACTACACTGGGATGACAGATGTAATGAACGGGAGAAGGTCACTGTCCGTTTGAGTCGCATGGTGGTGGTGGGGGGGTCTTCGACGAAAATGGACATAGGCGAGCACCTGCAATTAACATTGGCTTGGAAATCATCACGGAAACGGTAACCGCACCTTATTCCTTCTCCCCGGCCGGCTTCGGAAGGACCGCTTCCATGAAGGACTGGTCCACATCCCTGCCTTCAGCGATCAATTGTCTGTATTTGACAAAATCAATCACGTCCTTACCCGTGATTTTTTTCGTGTTGAAGGCGTTGAATCCTAAAAAGGCCTCGGTCATCATGTTGGCAGACAACCAATGCCGGTTGTAATTCTTCTGCATATCCCAGAAGAATTTCTTTTTCGCCCTGACACTGTCCAGGGATTTGATCAGACAACCGGGAAATAGGTTGGTGAATTTCCAGATAACCTCGTTGACCGCTTTGTCCAAAAGGGAAAAGTCGATTGTCGCTGTTTTGAGCAGCTCGCGTGCTTTTTTCCCCGCTTCCCCTTTGTGGAAATCACCGTAGACAATCTCACCGTCTTCGACATACTTGTCGGTGATCACCGCCGGATTTCTGATAAAGCCCTCGCCCTGCTTGATGACCGGCACGGCTTTGGTGATCACTCCCAACCTCTTCATCTTGTAGGCGCTCCAAAGCTCGCACGACACACAGTTCCAGATCGCATCCTCCATGCTCAAGAACCAGGGGAGGAAATCCGAGGAACCTCCGTCGGGAGCCGATCCATGCCTGGGACCTGCCTGTCCGAAAATGGCGGTATCGGCGGAAATGGCAAGATCACAGGCCATCCCGATCTCCTGACCTCCGGCCACCCGCATCCCGTTCACACGACAGAGGGTGGGTTTTTTGCACATCAGGATAGAGTCCACCATGCCGTTGAAGAGGTCCATGTACTCGCCGTATTCGTTGGGTCTTCCTGAGTAATATTCCGCATATTCCTTGGTGTTGCCTCCGGTGCAGAAGGCTCGGTCTCCCACTGCCGTGAAGACGACCGTGACAACGCTTCGGTCCAGAGAAGCATTCTGGAACCCGGCGATTACACCTTTGACCATCTTGGTGGTGTAGGAATTGTATTGAGCCGGATTGTTGAGCGTTATCCAAGCGGAATAGAGCCCATCGATTTCTTTGCCCGCTGCATCGAGCACAGGCCTCTTTTCGTAGACGGTGCAGGGCGGCTCTTTACCGAAATACTCCTCTCCCCAGAGCAGATGGTCCTTTTTCTCCTTATCCCGCAACAACCAGTCGATGCCCATATCTCCTCCTTTATTTAGCTGGATTATTCATAAAAACTGCCGATATTACAATTTCAAAAGACCCGATATCCTATCATCGGCATTTTTTACCTTCGGCGAGCCGATCTCACTGCATCTGCTTCGTTGCGGTCCATTCGCAGTGGGAGACCACGGCTTCATGAACCGACGCCTTGCATCTGCAGCAACCTCAACTCGTGAATCATCCACCTCACAGCTGGATTATTCATAAAAAACGGTTACCTTCCATATTGTGTGGGTGAAAGATAGGAAAGCCTTCTCTCCAACCCATACAACATGGAAGAAAATCCAAAAAGCTAATGTAACCATTCAGAATCAATTCATTCATCGTCTATCTCAGAAATCGCCGCGAATTTTTTCCGCCTGATACTACAGCAGGCGCATGGCGACTACGAGAACCAAACACAGTATCAGCGCAGCAGGGGATGCGATTTCTCTGAAATTTCGTCCCAATGACCCGGCTCTCTCTCCCAGCCATAAGCCGGCAGGAACCGTAATCAAGGAGAGGGCTACGGCCAGGGGTGCGTAGTAGAGCGCAAGAGGGAATCCGGTACCGGGAACGATACAGGCGGGAATGCCTGTGGCGAATTTTACGAGAGGGAAGAGATTCACGGCCACCAACGCTCCTAATCCTCCCATGACCGCCCGTCCGTAAGTTTTTTCCCTCAATTTTTCATTAAATACGGCGATGATGAATAAAAAGGCCATTCCTTCCATGAGAAAAGCAAAGATCGGATTGGCCACAGCTCCGTGCATCACAGGGAGTGAAAGCAAAAGAGCGTCAAACAATTTGAACAATCCGGCAACCACAATAAGAAGTGCAACACTGATTGCGTTTTGCGCAATCGCCCAGGTGGCTGCAATAAAAAAAAGAGCGAAACCCGTCATGACCGAACCTGAAACGAAAGAGGCACAGCTTCTGAGACCCATCCCCAAAGCGGCTTCAGAAAATCCCCAAAAAGACCCAAGAATCAGAATCCAGCCAAGCTGAGATTTTTTTATTCCAAAAGGCATCCTTCCTCCTTTCTCCAGGCTATTCCAAACTCACCAGTTTATTCTTCAGGGCACCGGAAAACTCGGCTTCCACCTTCTTTGCTTTGGCACGTAAGATCCGATCGCCAAACATCGCCAATTTCCCGACGACACTGGCATTGCACTGGTAGAAGATCTCGACTTCTCCGTCTTCCATCTCCTTCAAATCGATGGTCGTCTTCTGGCTGAAGTGTCCTGCTTTCCCGATGTCTTCACCTTTGCCCTCCATCTCCATGTGCGTGGGAGGAATGAGATTTGCAAGCTGATTTTTGAACTTGAACCGCACGGAAATCGGCCCCACTTTTTGCTTGATGACACAGTCATAGGTCTTTTCATCCAGACGCTCAATCTTTTCCGCTCCCGGCACACACTCACGCAGTGTTTCCGGCTCCAGGAGGACATCCCAGAGCTTCTGAATCGGCGCCTTTACTCTAAGCTTCCCTTCAAACAACATATCTTCCTCTTTCTTCCTCAGGGATCAATCGACCCGCTCGGCTTCTCTCTCGAGAAGGTCGGCCAGTGTTTTGTATCCCTTATTGCCCGGCTCCATGGTCTGGATGAGCAGCAGCTCGATGAAGTTGAGCCCTTTGGAATTCACCCACTCCTTGTGCCTCTGGTCACCGGTTCCGAATACGTGCCGGGCCAGATCCATGGATTCCGGCCATATCTTTGCACAAACAGGACATTTTAATCCCAACTCATTCCTCCTTGTCTGTCTCGGTCGCTTCTTTTTTTCTGAGTGCTTTCAAGACTTTTTCGGCTGTGATCGGAAGATCCTTGATGCTGATTCCGACAGCATCATAGACGGCATTGCTCAACGCTCCGGCCGTCGGGTTCGTCAGCCCCTCACCGGCTTCCTTGGCTCCGAACGGACCTTCCGGTTCGTAGGTCTCGACTTCGACAACGGTTGTTTCCGGCATCTCCGTCGTCCGCAATACCTTATAATCGACAAGATTCGGGTTGAGTATTTTCCCCTCGTCCATGGGAAGATCTTCGGTAAAACCGTATCCCGCAGCCATGGCGATGGCCCCTTCGAGCTGCCCCTGAACACCCAGCGGATTGATGACCTGGCCGCAGTCATGCGCCGTCACGCAGTCCTTCAGGGTGATTTTACCCGTCTCCGGATCTACGGCTACCTCGATAGCCTGGACACCGAAGCTGTAGGCCGGAGAGATCATCCCCTTGCGGTGAGGTGTGTAGTGCCCTCTGGCTATAATAGACTGGCCTTCCCTTCCTCTTATGACCTCTTTGACCGTATCATAGTAAGAAAGGCCCCTCTCGGGACGGGCGATGAGATGGATCCAGTGGTCCTTGATGTCCAAATCGTAGACAATGTTCGGCGTCATCTTGGCTGAGGCGAATTCGAGGATCTGCCGCTTGGCATCGGCGGCGGCCATCTTAACCGCATTTCCCTGCATGAGCGTCTCCCGGCTTCCCCAAGCTCCGAGGTCAACGGGACACTTATCCGTGTCGCCCATGTGGAGCCGAATATCCTCCACACCCACGCCCAACTCCTCCGCACAAATCATGGTCATGGTCGTGTTGGATCCCTGGCCCATGTCCTGCGATCCTATAAAGAGATCGACTTTTCCGTCGATATTGACCTGTACGACGGCTGAAGAGAAGGCATATGGAGTGTTGAACCAGTTGAAGATTCCTCCGGACATGAAGCCGTAGGCGGCGATACCGATACCGTTGTTCGGAGGCAGTTTGCCTTTAGCCTTGATCCATTCATCGACTTTGTCCAGACACTCCCCGAGGCCGCAACTCTGAATCCAGGCCTGACCTGGAACTTCATAGCCTGTGTACATGGCATTCTTGCGCCGCAGCTCTATGCGGTCCATGCCCAGCTCTTTAGCAATCAAGTCCATCTGTGTTTCCGCGCAATAAGTCGCCTGAGGCGCACCGAAACCCCGCATGGCTGATGTAGGCGGAGTGTTGGTGTAGACACGATATCCGTCAAACCGGTAATTCGGCCAGTCATATGGAAACGCCTGGAAAAACCCGGTCAGGTAAAGGGCTGTAGCTCCCATGGCCGTGTACGCCCCGCCTTCGGTGAACACACGCGCCTCTTTGGCGACGAAGGAGCCGTCCTTCTTGACTCCGGTTCTCAAGTAGTAGAACATGGGCGTCCGTCGCTTGGTGGCCATAAATTCTTCTTCGCGGGTAAGGACGATTTTCACCGGCTTGCAGAGTTTCATCGAGAGCACAGAGCTGCAAAACTGGGCGGAATCGAGCTCGAATTTGCTCCCGAATCCCCCGCCCGTATAGCGGGACAGCACACGGATATCGTTCTCTTTTATGCCGAGAACGTCCGCCAGCAGCACCTTGATATAGTAATGGGACTGGGTGGATGTCCAGACAGTCAGTTTGCCCTCCGGCGTGTAGCTGGCCACGGCGCAGTGCGTTTCCATGCAAACATGGGCCTGCGATGAGCACCGGAACCAGTCCTCCCGGACATAATCCGATTTCTTAAAACCTTCATCCACATCCCCCCACTCGATGTGGCGTGTTACATTGATATTGCGCTCGGCGTGTGCGTGGAGCAGCGGGGCGCCTTCCTTTATGGCGTCCAAAGGCGCGAACACGGCAGGAAGCGGCTCGTATTCGACTTCGATCAAATCAAGAGCCTCTTCGGCCGTATCCTCGTCCACAGCCGCTACGGCCGCCACGGGCTCTCCTATATAACGAACCTTGTCCCGGGCAAGGATTTCCTCATCGCAGAGCTCCTTATACCGCCGCCAGATTCCCTGTTTCACGCCCAAAGTGTCTTTTCCGGTGACCACACACTTGACACCGGTCAGAGCCTCGGCCTTGCTCGTGTCAATGGCAAGGATCTTTGCATGGGGATAAGGGCTTCGCAAGATTTTTCCGAAAAGCATGTGCGGGAGAGAGACGTCAAAGGTGTACTCAGCCCTGCCTGTCACTTTAGCAATGCCGTCGACATTGTGAACCGGGGTATTTATGACATGGAACTTGCTCTTCATGGCGCATCCTCCCCGTAGTTTCCGTCAACCACAGCCTTCACTGCGCGGATGATGCTGTTGTACCCCGTACAGCGGCAGATGTTTCCATGGATTCCCTCTTTTATGGCATCAATCGTCGGATGAGGGTTCTCTTCCAGAAAGGCTGTAATCGCCATCAACATCCCCGACGTGCAGAATCCACACTGGTAAGCCCCATAATCCAGGAACGACCGCTGCAGAGGAGTGAGCTTGGCACCGTCGGCCAGTCCCTCCACAGTCGTGACATCAGCGCCATCGGCCTGCATGGCCAACACGGAACAGGACTTGACGGGCAAACCGTTGATGAGGACGGTGCAGGCATGACACGATCCTGTGTTGCAGCCCCGCTTCGTCCCCGTAAGGCCCAACTCATCCCTCAAGACTTCGACCAGGAGTTTTTTGGGGTTGATGTAGATTTCATGGTATTCACTGTTGACTCTGACACACAGCAGTCTCTTTTCCATCGCGTCAACCCTCCTCTCGCGACTGCGATACCGCTAAGTCCCAGGCTTTTTTGACCATCCGTCGCGTGAGCGTTTTCAGCAATTCCCTTCTGTATGTTTCGCTGGCGTGGATATCGGCGACAGGGTCGGCTTCCTCGGCAGTTTTTGCCCCCACTTCGGCCAGGAGCTTTTCTTCGAGCCCCTTCCCCGTCAAAAGCTCCTCGGCCTCCTTCGCCCGCATAGGCACGGAGGCAGCAGCACCCAGGACGATCCGTGCTTCCCGGCAGGTCGTCCCGCCCTTATCGAGGGATATCGAAGCGGCAACGGATACAATACCCTGGTCGTTCTTGATAATGTTGAACTTCTCGTAGGCTACGGCGGTCCGAGCAGGAATTACAGGCAATTGCACTTCACACAGAAGCTCCCCATCCTCCAGTGCCGTCTCGAAATAGTCGACGAAAAATTTCTCGACCGGCAAGGTCCTCTCTCTCTCCTTGTTGGCAATTTTTACCGTGCCGTTCAGTGCGACAAACACAGGTCCGGGATCGCCCGTGGGGTCTCCATGACACAGATTCCCGCCAATGGTTCCCCAATTCCGCG
>JAFGNQ010000048.1 GCA_016926925.1 Candidatus Aminicenantota bacterium | reverse complement strand
ATTCCGGGAAGGATGTGATGGAGTGCATCGACCACGTCAAAAAAATCTATGAGATCGAGGAGAAAAACATCGTCCTGGATGGATTCTCGATGGGCGGATATGGAGCCTGGAGGCTTGGTCTCCTTCATCCCGAAATTTTCAGAGCGGTCATCATAAGATCCGGGGCCATCGTCCCCCCCCTCTATTTAAAGGGGGAGAACGTTTTGGATCTCTTAGAAGACGCTAAAGGGGTGGATTGGAATGTTTTCATCATTCATGGAGACAAAGACGATGCCGTCCCTGTAGGAAATGCGAGAGAGGCGGTAGAAAAGCTGAAGGCGTTGGGCATCGCTCACACTTACTTGGAAGTGAAAAATGCCGCTCATGGCGGATACGATAAATGGCATGAAATATTCAAATGGCTGAATACAGTGATGATCAAATAAGTTGAGAACCTAATCGTCAGATAAGCGAAGAAACCCACTCGGCATTAGAGGATTGTCCGAAATCGGGCAGTCGATGTCATGGTATCGAACACTCCTTTGAATTCTATTTTTGTTATTCCTCTGGTGTTCCGGATGGCACATTTATTGCAAAAATAGACTTGTTTAGGATGAATCATGTTGATATCAAAAGCAAAACTGATGTGCTTCGTTATCATCTTCATGCTGGTAATGTTCCTCATTCCCTTTTGATTCGGAGTTATCAGTTATTATGAATTTTGCTCATCAATTGAGTTTATAATTGGGAGAAAAGACATGAAAAGAACCGTCGTATGGATGATTGCTATTATGCTCCTCATTTTTTCCATTTTGGCAACAGGTGCGCTCGGCTCGGACGGGAATGATACGGAAACGGATAAAGAAGCCATCAAGAAAGCCGCTCTGGATTACATAGAAGGATGGTACGAGGGCAACGCTGAAAGAATGGAGAGGGCCCTCCATCCGGACCTGGCAAAACGGGGATTGTTCGTGGATCCCGAGACCGGAAAAACCGTTATGAGAAGCGTAGGTGCCGCAGATATGGTGAAATATACAGAGGCCGGAGCAGGCAAAAGCCCGGAAAAGAAGGATAAAATTAAGCTGGATATCCTGGATATGTATAAAAATACAGCCTGCGTGAAGCTAGTGTCCCCGGATTACGTGGATTACCTTCACTTAGGGAGATTCGAAGGAAAATGGGTTATCGTGAACGTAATCTGGGAGATGAACAAATAGTCCTGCCTGTTCCATCGATAACGGCCGCCTGGAAAGGTGGCCGTATCAGGTGGGAAGGGATTCGATGATTGTCTCCAAAAGATTGATTTGCATCGCTCTCCTTTTTCATGCAGTCTTTTCCCTTTCCACAGTGGGTGTGCTGCCTGCCGGTGAGGAAGCTGAAGTCGTCCAGCTTGCTGAACATATTTACCGGATTACATTTCCATATTCACTGCGTACAAATATCGGATTATCCGCCGGGTCCGATGGCATAATGCTGGTGGACACGGGTTTCGAAGAGACTGCGGAAGCTCTAAAGCGACTGATTCAAAATCTGGAGCAAGGCGATATCAAGTACATTATAAATACGCACCCTCATCCCGATCATGTAGGTGGAACTTGGATCTGTGGCCAAAACGCCACGATCATCGATCACGAAAATTTGGACGCGTGTCTTTCTTATGGAATAGTATTTCCGGGAAACGGTGATATGGAGGGGAGGCTCGAGGAGCTTTTAGGCACCTATTATTCTCTCAATTTCAACGGTGATAAGATTCAAATCATCCCCTGTTCCGGCATCCATTCCGATGAAGATTTGATGGTGTATTTTTCGCTTTCCGGAGTTGTCCATATGGGTGATCTCCTCTTGACACAATCCTTTCCTGCTGTAGGAGCGCATGTGAAAGAGTACATGGCTTTTCTTCAGAAGGCGATCGATCTCTTTCCTCCCGGGACCAAGTTCATTGCCGGTCACGGCTGCGATTGTACTCTGAGTGAATTGAAGGTCTATCGAAAGATGCTTTTGACGACAATCGAGATTGTCTGCAAAGAGATGAACGAGGGGAAAAACTTAGAACAAATTCAGAGTGAAAAAGTCTTGAAAAGGTGGGAGTCCTGGGGGGAATTCTTGCCGTTTCTTAATACTGACACCTGGATTGAATCCATCTACAAGAGTTATTACTGAAAAGAAAACGCAGATGTTATATTCGTGGCATGGTATTTGCATACGTATGATCTCGAAGGCACATCTTGAAATATTCGATAAAAATGTCGACATTCGATACAATTGATGCAATATCAGGACTTTGCCCGCATTTTCATTGATTCGATTGGATCCGGTAAGGACAATGATGGCCCAAAAAATCATTTACAGCTGCCGTTCGTTTGCTAAATCAGTTTACATTTTTCCCCTTATATTGTTCCTCATTTGCATTCCACCGGGTTCTGCGGATTCACGTGACAAGTGGCATCAGCCCGACAAAGTCATGGATGTGATGGGTGTTCAGGAAGGAATGATTATCGGAGAGGTAGGCGCGGGACGGGGGTATTTTACATTCAAGCTGGCCCGCCGGGTAGGAAATTCAGGCCGGGTTTATGCTAATGACATCTCGAAAAGTGCACTGCAGGCTTTGAGAAAACGCTGTCGCAATGAAGGCGTTTCCAACATAGAGACCATTGAAGGCGAAGTTGATAACCCTCTTTTGCCCAACAATCTGGACATGGTTTTTATTGTGAACGCTTTCCATGATTTTGCCGCACCCGTCGCCCTGCTCAATAATCTTTCTCAAAGCTTGAAACCGAATGCCCCTGTGGTGATTATGGATAGAGATCCAACCCGGCTCAACTATTCTTCCACACATTTCATGACAAAAGAAGAAGTGCTGAGAAAAATCGAAGAGAGTGTCTTTGTTCTCGACCGGATAGAAATTTTCCTTCCTCAACACAACATATATATCCTTCGTCTGATGCCCGAGACCTCCCAAATAAAATCTTATACCACGCATCTGCATCAGTCTCCGCTCATGAATAATCCAAGTTAGTCGAAGAGGTCGATCCCCACGATTTTTAGACTGATGAGACTGGGATTAAGATCGTCGTTGTGAAAAAGAGGCTTGCAAGCATCTGAGTCATTTCGAATCAATATCATATCAATGTGCCCGTACTGTAGAAGCCGAAAAGTGAATATTATTAGCGTTGCCAAACCGGTCCGGATTTGTCAGAATGTCTTTTCCCAAGAAGATTCGGAAGTTCAAGAATGCAGAGCGAACCGGAACCAGGGTGAACAAGCTATTGGCAGGTCTAAAGCAGCACTCGGGAATGAGGATGTGCTTGGAGAAATGGGATCGGTTTTTGAGTCATCTCTAGATAAAATAATCAGGGAGGATGTAATGGATATTCAAAATGTCCCTTTCACCGTCACGGACTGGAGTAAAGTGCCCCAAGTTGAATACAAGGGGGAAACAGGAACGTCGTTCTGGCGTATTTTCGAGGGAGGTAACATTCGTGTGCGCATGGTCGAGTACTCTCCTGGATTTCGCTCCGATCACTGGTGCGGTCGGGGACATGTTCTTTTAGTCTTGCAAGGGGAGCTGACTATCGAGCTGAAAAACGGAACGGTCGCCCACATGCATCCGGGAATGAGCTTCCAGGCCGCTGATGACAAGGCCAATCCGCACATGGCCTACACGGACAAAGGTGCCAAAGTATTCCTGGTGGATTGATCTTTTGGAGGCTGGAATGAGACATTATCACCATTTGGGCATCCCTACGGCCGTGCGCCGCAAGGGGGAGAGATATCTGAAAAAGTATAGAGTGTATGTTTCCGGTTACCCGAAGAGTCCTTACGGCATTGAATGGATGCGGTTTGAGCCGGACAGCCCTCTGCCCGCACTTGTCAAGACAGTGCCTCATGTGGCCTTCGAGGTCGATGACCTTGCCGCTGAAATCAAAGGGAAGCACGTTCTCATAAAACCAAACAGCCCTTCGGAAGGGGTGACCGTGGCCTTCATCGTCGATGACGGCGCTCCGATTGAGTTCATCCAGTTTGCAGGAGGGGAATAAGCCGGTTTGTTTCGTGATTATTATTTCCGCATGACAGAGCGGTGTTATTTTAGTATCCTAAGCGGGATGTCCAAAGGAGCCACATGGAAAGCTCTCGCATCAAGCCATCTTTGGATCTGGATTCTTCCTTCCGTATGTTTGATGGTGATGGCACTTGTCTATTTTACGGACACCAACCTTGAGCTTTTTCTCGGTATCAACGGTTTTTCCCTGTACACGGGCGATATGTTTTGGGCTGTCCTCACCTTTTTTTCCGACGGACTCGTGTCCTTTGTCATCCTTCTCCCGTGGATCAAGAAGCGGCCCCAACTCATCTGGGCTGTTCTCCTGGCAACGCTCCTTTCCACACTTTTCAGTCAGGGAATTAAGCGCTGGGTCAATGTCGCCCGTCCTCCACAAATTCTCCCTGCCGATGCCTTCCATTTGATCGGGCCTGATTGGGGCCAGTACTCGTTCCCCAGTGGTCATGCCTCTATGATATTCATTCTTGCCGGCGTGTTTGCGTTCACGACGTCAAAAGCCTGGCTCCGGTGTTCTTTAATCTTCGGTGCTTCGCTGATTGCACTCTCTCGCATTGTGGTTGGTGTGCACTGGCCTCTGGATGTGCTTGCAGGAGCGGCCATCGGTTGGATTGCCGTATGGCTGGGCCTTAGCCTTTCACAGCGGTTGAAATGGGGATGGGGAAGTCTCGGACAAAAGATTCTGGGTGCGGTGCTGCTCGCATCCTGCCTGCTTTTATTTGTTGTCGATTATTCGGGTTATGAAAACATCATGCCTTTTCAGCGTTTGATCGCTCTTGTTTTTTTCATCCTGGGCCTTCGAGAATACCTCAAGATCTTCGGCTTTCGTTTTTTCTCGAAGGGCGGACCTGCTTGATAACTTTCACAAACGGTCCGGAAACATCTCCGGTTCGAGGATAAAAGAATGTTTGAGAAAAACCGGAGCGTCATCATGCGCCTCAAAGCAACGCTATATTGAGGAAGGAGGGTTGACTCGATGATTAGAAAATTTGTGGCTCTGACAGCAGGATTGTGTTTGATTCTATGGTTCGGAGGGTGCGGCAGGTCGTACAAGGGCCCCCCGGCTGACTTGGTGCTAAAAAACGCTAAAGTCATCACGGGCGACGAAGATAAACCCCGCGCTCAAGCCGTAGCTGTCAAAGACGAGTTCATCATTGCAGTGATGTCCAACAATGATATCGGCCAGTACATCAAAGAAGGCGTTACGCACGTGATCGATGCCGGGGGAAGGCTTGTCATTCCCGGATTCAACGACGCCCACATCCATTTCATGGCCGGCGGCCAGTCCATGATGAATCTTGATTTTCGGTATGTTCACGATGTCCATACGATCCAGCAGATGGTGGCAGACAAGGTTGAGCATGCGAAGAAAGGGGAGTTGATCAGAGGCGGAGGTTGGGAGCATGAGACATTCCCTGATAAAAAGTGGCCGACCAAAGAAATCTTGGATGCGGTGTCACCCGATAATCCCGTAATTTTGAGCCGGGCGGATGGTCATTCTGTCTGGGTGAACAGCCATGTTCTCAGGATGTCCGGTATCACGAAGGAAACGCCTGATCCGCCGAATGGAACTGTTGTTAAAGATCCGGACACCGGTGAACCGACCGGAATCCTAAAAGAGGGAGCCCAGGGCCTTTTGAAAGTCAAAGACAGCCTCAAGCTGACGCGGGAAGAAAACCGGAGACGGCAGGATGAAGCACTGGAACTGGCTTTGAAGGAAGCGAAACGAACCGGCGTAACAAGCATTCAACAGCTAAACGGGGAATATGCCCGGTTCCAGCGATTCAAGGATTCGGGAAAACTCACCTGCCGGGTGACCTTCAATATGGCTCTTCCGAGCGATGAACTCGGGCTCAGGAGAATGGACGAGCTTCGGAAGAAATACCCTCCTGAAGGCAACTGGATTCGATTCGGATACCTGAAGGCTTTTATCGATGGAACTCTTGGATCAGGAACAGCATTGATGTTTGAGCCTTTTGAAGATGATCCCGGCACGAGCGGCCTGCCCATGATGCCCTACGAAAAATTCGAAAAGAGAATTGTGGCCGCGGATGCTTTGGGATTCCAGACCGGAACTCATGCGATCGGTACAAAAGGAAATCACTGGGTGCTGAATGCCGTCGAAAAAGCCCTGCAAGTCAACGGCCGACGCGACCACCGGCATCGCAGCGAACATGCTCAGATTCTGCGCCTCGATGATATAGCCCGGTTTGCCGCATTGGGAGTTATCGCTTCCATGCAACCTACCCACTGTATCACGGACAAACGTTTCGCCGAAAAAAGAATCGGACTCATAAGATGTGAAGGGGCCTATGCCTGGCAGAAGCTTCTTGATGCGGGTGCACATATCGCTTTCGGCACGGATTGGCCTGTTGAGCCGATCGATCCCCTAGAGGGGCTGTATGCAGCTGTCACCCGAAAGGATCGAGCGGGAGAACCGGGAGAGGGCTGGTTTCCGGATCAGAAGTTGAGTATGGAGATGGCCATCAAACTCTATACTTTTGGTTCTGCCTATTCCGAGTTCATGGAGGATCGCAAAGGCATGATTAAAATCGGCTATTTGGGCGATATCGTTATCTTTGACCAGGATTTAACGGTCATTCCCCCCGACGACATCATGAAATCGCAAGTAGATTACACTATCCTCGGGGGCAAGGTTGTCTATAAAAGAGCGGATGCCGAATAGTCTGTGCGATTCAAACGGGAGCGGTTTTTGTTTTCCAGTGACGGAATACTTTCCTTCAATATCCCGTATCCCGGGTGAGATCGTTTTGAATTCTCTCCTGCTGCAAGAAAATGAACGAAACTCTTCCTCATATCGTATAAGGGATTAGGGAGGAAAGAGAAATGACGAAACGAAAACCGGTTTATGCGATTGTTTGCCTGCCTCTTTTTCTTTTGTTTGCGGCCTGTGTTGAGGTTGGAGATCTGGAAACGGAGACACGGACAATCGAGCTTGGAGATGCCGAATCCGCGGTGCTGGAGTTGAATATGGGAGCCGGCGAGTTGAACTTGCATGGAGGAGCACAAGAATTGGTGGAAGCCACATTCAATTACAACGTAGAACGCTGGAAGCCACGGGTAGATTATGATTTTTTTGGAAAGAAGGGCAGAATTGAAATCCGGCAGGGTAAGGGCAAGGGTGTTCCGGTCGGATCGACTCACAACAAATGGGATATCAGTGTCAATAAGGACATCCCCATTGCAATCAAAATCGATTTCGGCGCCGGCGAGGGAGACTTGGACCTTAGAGAGCTTCTGCTGGAATCTGTGGATATCGATATGGGGGTCGGCGATTTGACGGTTGATATCACCGGGAGAAGACAGGACGATTTTCGCGTGGATGTCGATGGTGGTGTCGGAAGCGCAACGTTCTACCTGCCGAAACATATAGGCGTGCGTGCTCGTGTCGATAAAGGTATCGGCTCTGTCAACGCTAGGGGGATGCAAAAGGAAGGAAATGTGTATACGAACGAAGCCTACGGCAGGTCCGATATAACCATAAACATGAAGATCAGCGCCGGAATCGGAAGTATTGATTTGAAGGTCAAGAACGAAGATTAATCCGGCAGCATAAAATGGAGACGGGTCTTTTTTTCTGAAGCGATTTAAAAAAAAACCTGTTTTTTTTCTCATGTCCAAAACACATGCTGACATGTTTTGGGAATACTGACAGATTTTCGGGAATACTTGACTGGGGATTCTCTCTTCTATAAGCTGGCAGCCAGGCCAATGGACAAATCCGCCTTGTTGAAATCGACGCCCTCTGAGCTTGCCCGAAAGCTGGGTCCTTTCGATTCTACCATGATGATGATGGGGATCGTCATTGGCTCGGGAATCTTTCTCACTACCGGCATTATGGCTAAGTCTATCCCCTCGGCAGGGTTGATCTTGCTGGCTTGGCTCATAGGCGGTCTTCTGATCCTTGCCGGAGCCTTGACCTACGCAGAGTTAGGAGCAGCTATGCCGGATGCGGGAGGCCAGTATGTCTATCTCAAAGAAGCATACGGCCCCCTCTTCGGGTTTCTCTTCGGGTGGAAGCTGTTTTTGGTCAACATGACGGGTTCCATCGCAGCTCTTGGTGTCGCCTTTGCCGAATATCTCGGCTACTTCGTTCCCGCCGTCGCTACGCAACAAAAAATATTTACGGTGGCCGTACCTGCTTTCAATAGAGAGTTTTCATACAGCGTCTCTGCGGGGCAGATTGTGGCTGTCGTTGTCATTCTGCTCTTTTCTGCGTTCAACTACGTAGGAGTCCTGTTTGGGAAGATCGTACAGAACATTCTTACCGTGACAAAAATCGGTACAATTCTGGCCTTTATCGTCTTCGGATTGGCTGCAGGGTCGGGCCGCTCCCTGGATCTTGCGATCAATCCGGCTGGGATGAGTTTTTCTCAGCTCATCATCGGATTCGGTGTGGCTCTCATTGCCATATCCTGGGCATTTGACGGTTGGAATAACATCAATTATGTTGCCGGCGAGATCAAGAATCCAAAGCGAAACCTTCCTATGGCGCTGTTGTTGGGGACAGTGGGCGTCAGCCTTCTTTATGTAGCCTTGAACGTCATTTACCTGTTAGCTTTGCCTATAACGGATATGACCGGAGTGGTCCGGATTGCAGAAAAGTCTGCGACAGTTCTTTTCGGAACCACTGCCGCAGATTTTGTTTCGGCGGCTGTTATCGTTTCAGTCCTGGGCGCCTTGAACGGTGCCATTTTCGCCGGAGCGCGGGTCTACTATGCCATGGCCAAAGACAGGCTTTTTTTCCGGAAAGTAGGAAGCCTTCACCCCAAATTCAAGACACCTGCTTTTGCCATTCTCATCCAAGCCCTCTGGGCGTGTGTTCTTGCTCTTACGGGATCGTTTGAGCAGCTCTTCACTTATGCGATGTTTATCGGTGTTCTTTTCTGGGTGATTGCAGCGGCGGCTGTTTTTACGCTCAGAAAAAAATATCCGCATATGGAACGTCCTTATAAAACATGGGGATACCCCATCGTCCCCATGGTTTTTATCATTGCGCTCTCGGGCGTCCTCATAAACGGATTGATCGAAAAACCTGTTGAAGCGTTTATCGGCATATCCTTTACGGCTTTAGGAATTCCGGTCTACTTCATTTGGAAGAAGAAGATGAAACTGAATGAGAGTGACATCTTGAAATACAAAGGAGATGAAAAGCCGGATGCT
>JAFGNQ010000335.1 GCA_016926925.1 Candidatus Aminicenantota bacterium | reverse complement strand
GCGTGAAAAATCCGACTGGAGCGAAGACATCTCCAGCCATTTTCATCTCGCACCCTGTCAACCCACACAAAATGGAAGAGAGCCATTTTAACTTATCCTCTCGAAAAGAAAATAAAAAGCGTAGCTCGGCACCATTCAGTCATTTAAAAATCCAATTAGGGTTAGACATTCAATCATTTTGGTTGAACACAGGAGCACGAAAAGTGCAAATCGGCAGGATTTCGATTTCATGCGGATTGAAGGCGTGCCGGCGCCTAATTAGGACTCAGGCGCCGGCATTTCATGAATAGTCGGCTTTTCCTGTTAAATTCCTAACAAAAATTTAAAACCTGTAGACAACTCCAAGCTGAACATATCGAGGACCCATGATGCTGTAAACTTCCTGGCCTCTTTGGTCTTGAAACCAATCGAAATTCGTCGTCGATCCGATAGATGTGGCTTGGTTGTTGTTGAAAACGTTGTAGCCGTCCAGCTGCAAGGCAAGCTGTCCTTTACCAATGTTGAAGGCTTTTTCGATTCTGATATCCAGAAGGTGTTGGTCGGGTAATCTCTGGGAGCCTCTTTCCTCGGTGAAGATAGTAACGCCTCCTTGATAGAGAGCCCCCAGTCCCGCCTCATACGATCTGAGCTCTCGAGTGTAGGGAACCCCGGAACCGAACTGGTAATAAATTCCGATGTTGATGCCGAGCGGGGCTTGATAGGATCCCTGGATTTTGACCAGGTGCTCCCTCTGATAGTCCAAAAGCCCGTAGGCGTTGATCATGACGTTTGGGTTGTCATAATAGCCGCTGAATCCCGTGCTCTGATCTCGGGAAGTGTTCAAAATGCCCTTTCCTCTTCCCCAGACGTAGCTGGCCTGCATTCCCCAATTGTGCGACATCCTCTTAGTCAGCTTCAGTTCGACTCCGGTGTATTTTCTGGCGCTTCCCGGGATATTCATATAGAGATAATTAAAGTCACCGAAATCCGTATTCATTTCGTAATAGGTTATCGGCTGCCCTGTAAAGGGATCTGTTCCTTGAACTTGGTGATAACCGCTCCAATCCATCTCTCCTGTTTCTTTGAACTTTTCGATATCAACATGGGCGGCGTCGACATCATCCATGATGTTTTTTTCCCACTTGGCGATGAACGTAGCAGCTACTGAAAAATCCTCGATGATTTCACGCTCCACTCCAATATTGATTTCATCGGCATAGGGTGAACTGATGTCTTCATCGACGGCATTGAGGCCGGGAGTCCAGGGAGGTGTGGTATAGGCCACTGTCCAGTCCGGGTTGAGCCGCGCCCAGAATGAAGTGCGCTGGTTGGGATTGTTGAAATAGTAATAGATCATGAGCAGAGGGGCATAATATCTGCCAACGTTCGCTCTCAAAACGGTCCTTCCATCTCCGATGGGGTCATAACTGAGCCCCAGCCTTGGAGAAACCATGTTGAAAGTCATGGCGGTTATTCTCTCTTCATTGACCCATTCACTTGTCCCTAAACTTCTCTGTGGTGGATAGGAACCTTGGGCGTGATCGTAACGGATCCCGAGATTTATGGTAAGATGTTTCGTTGGAGCCCAAGTATCCTGGAAGAAAGCACCCAACTGGATCAAATCGTTCTTTTGTTTATATTCCGTACCGACCCAAGCCCACTGCGGCACACCCTCCCAGAGTTGAATATCGACAGCTTTGAATCCTGTCGGGAAGATTCCTTCGAAGTGGCTGTCCTGATAGTATTTATCCTCCACAGTGTCACGGGCATACTCAAAACTGATGCCCCCTTTGAATTCATGGCTTCCTAACCAGCCGTCCACAAAATAGGTCATATCCCCGTTAGCCTGAAAACGTCTCCTTGTGTACCACCAGTCAGAACCCATGCCACCTCTCAATATCCCATCCGTCAGCTCGATATAGGGCGCTAAGTCATTCCTTGCGAGGATGTACTGATGAAGGGAATACCAGGATGATTTTAAGTTGAGGAACAAGTTGTCTGAAAAAAATCTTGTCCACTGAGCGGTGCCCAGCCAAACCGCCGAATCTTCTTTGGCATTCGCATCTACGCTGGTCCAACGGCTGGCGTTCCGATGATCCCAGTTATACTGTCTGAAGTAACCGGAGGCCACGAGTTTGTTTTGGGGATTGATCTGCCATGTCAATTTTCCGAACGGGGCATATGTGTCTTTTTTCGTGGGCTCGCTCTCGGGTTTGGAGCCGCCTAGCGTTTCCGGCGCGGGGAAGCCCTGGATATAGGATTGGCTCTTATCCACATCAAAACTGGTGAAAAACCAAACCTTATCTTTTTTAATCGGACCGCCCATGGAAAATCCGGGGAGATACTGCCAGTCGAAGCCGACAAAGCTTCCTTCGAGGTCAGTGCCTTTAGTGTTGTCCGATTGGAGATCTTTGTTCCTGAAATAGAAGTTCAGACTGCCGGAGAAATCGTTTCCTCCAGCCTTCGTGATGACTTGAACTAGAGCTCCTTTTACAGCTCCATATTCGGCTTTCTGGTTGCTCGTTTCGATTTCGACCTCGTCAATAGCGTTCCAGGGGACTGTTTGGTAAGGGTCTCCTGTCACCGGATCCTGCATTTTCACCCCGTCCACCACAAAGTTATTGGACCGGGCATCGCTCCCATGCGATGTTCTGGCAAACATTCCAGGTGCCGCATTAAAGACAGACGATAGGTCCCTCTGAAGAGGGAGATCGTCAAGCAATTCTTTGGTGAAGTTTGTCCCTGTCTGTGTTTTTTGAAGATCGACTATCGGGGCTTGACCAATAACCGTCAGCGTTTCTTCCAGTGAACCCTGCTGCATCTCAACATAAAGGGTCGTTGTGTGGTTGGCGCTTATAACAATACCCTCTCTAATGATCGTCTTGAACATATCCAACTCAAATTTAACTGTGTATTTACCGGAAGGCAGAGAGAAGAATTTGAATTGCCCGTTTTCACTTGTGACTACTGCCATTTCCGGTAATATTAAGGCAGGGCTGCTGATGCTTACAGCGGCTCCAGGCAGGGGAACGCCGTTTTCATCCGTCACTTGTCCGTTCAATTTGCCTGTGGGGATGCTTTGGGTTCTACCCAGAGTTAAGGCGAAAAAAAGAATGATTACAAATGCAATAACATTTTTCATTTTCAATTTTTTACCTCCGTAATAAATTATTTATCTATAAACCATCCCCGAAAAAACGTCTTCCAACCGTTCTCTCACCTCCTTTCAAAAACAGGAAATCGTAAGCCTCGTAACTTTTTTTCTACTTTAGACAAAAAAATCCTCTCCCCAATGTCTTGAAAAGGTAGATTGCAGATTGTTTTTCTTGAAGCCTTTGGTTGGCTTTAAAACCACCTTCGATGATCGCTTTTCTCATGCACTGGTAGATGGTTTCACTTATAGGTGCAGGGATTTCCAATGCGCTGTTTCCCCAGGACATTTCTACCCTTCTGCTAGAAGACAATATATATGTTATATAAAATTATGTCAATATGTTTCCCTTATTTCCATAATCTCAAATTGATTTTTTCCTTTTTTCATGCTCTCGGCTATCCGCCGCAGCAACCTTTTTACCGGCTCTTCCATAATCGGAAAAGAATCATTCAAAATTATTCTTTTGATATCAACAATAGAATTCCGAATCATTTATTATCAAAATGGAAGGCAGGGTTCGCCCTCTTTAAAACAAGGACAATCCCCTTAACAGAACTAAAAGGGAGAGCGCTGCTTCCGGCCGCCGTTCACCGGTTCGGCGTCAAGCGCCCACATCCCGCGACCGTGTGTGGCGATGACGATGACGTTGTCGCGGGGATGGATGATCAAGTCATGGACGTAGACCGTGGGCAGGTTACCACCAAGGACATTCCAGGTTTCACCTCGATCCTTGCTGACATAAATACCGCTATCCGTTCCTGCATAAAGGACATTCTTGTCGAAAGGATCCTCTCTAATCACATTCACGGGACCTAAAGGGACTCCTTGGGAAATATCCGTCCATGTCTCACCATAGTCCTCGGATTTCCAGATGTATGTTTTGAAATCGTCTTCGCGCTTTCCGTTCTGTGTCATGTAGACCGTGCTCATCTCAAATGCAGAAGCCTGGATCCGGCTCACCCATTTTCTATTAGGCAAACCCTTCATGATTTCTTTCCAGGTTTTTCCGCCGTCCTTGGTAACATGGACTTTGCCGTCGTCGGTGCCTCCATAAATAAGACCGCTCTTAACGGGAGATTCCGAAATTGAGAACAGGGTCTGGTAAGGGATATCTCCCAATTCGGAGGCGATATTGGAACTCATATCGGGGCTGATCCGCTCCCATGTGTCCCCGCGGTTGGTCGACCGGAAAAGGTACTGAAGACCATGATAAACCGTATCCGGGTTGTGCGGGGAGATGATGAACGGAGCCAGCCATTGACCGCGCAATTTCGGCTCTTGTGCAAACACTTTAGGCATGATGTATTTATAGGTATCGTCTCCAGGCTTATTGAGATCGGATCGGAAAAGGTGGCCGTAAAATCCGGCCCAATAGACAATGTTCGGGTTTGTCGGATCAATGGCCTGGTTGCTGCCCTCCCCTCCAGGAGCCCCCTCGAACTCGACGGCCCGGAAGCCTTTGCCGGATTCGTTTCGCGTCACGACGCCGCGGAAACTGCCGTGATCCTGCATGGATCCGTAAACTCTAAAAGGGCTGTCCATGTCATAGGCGATGTTGAAGAACTGGCATACCGGGAGGTTGTTTGTAAACTGCCTCCAGGATTTCCCTTTATCGTAGGAAATGACGATCCCGCCGTCATTGACATTGACAAGATAGTCCGAGTTCTCCGGATCGATCCACAACCCGTGATGATCGCCGTGCATGCCGGGAACCTGCTTGAAGGTCTTGCCGCCGTCACTCGAAACACTGAGAGGCACTCCGAGAATGTAAACCGTTTCGGGACCGTTGGGATCGATGCGAATCTGCCCGAAGACCCATCCGAAGGTTCCGGAATGGCGCTCCATGTAGGGCTTCATTTTAGAATCCAGCCCGCTCGTCTGAATCCACGTGGTCCCACCGTCATTCGATCGGTAGACGGTTGCTCCTTTAATGAAACCGCAGGAGGGAACCCCGTAGGGATTGGCTCTGTCCTCATCGGTAACTTCACGGGCGATTTCGTAGTTATCGACCAGAGCATAAAGAACATTCGGGCTGCTTTGACAGATATCGATTCCGATTCTACCTCTATGCTGCGGCGCAGGGAGACCACTGTTGACAGGGGCCCAAGTCTTCCCGGCATCCGTTGTTTTATAGATTCCGCTTTCAGCATAGCCCTTGAGAACACGCGGATCATTCCATTTGAGCCGGATGCGCTGCCACATGGCGGCATAGAGGATATCGGTGTTTGAGGGATCCATAACCAGGTCTATGGCCCCTGTCCTGTCGTTGATGAAAAGAACCTTCTCCCAGGTTTTCCCTCCGTCCACCGTTTTGAAAAGACCGCGTTCTTCGTTGTCGGTCCATTCGTGTCCGGAGGCGGCCACATAGACGATATCGGGATTTTCGGGATGAATGACGATCCGGGCGATCGTGAGCGTATCCGCCAATCCCATGTGATTCCAGGTCTTGCCTGCATCCTCGGATTTGTAGATACCGCTTCCGCACTGGGAGCTCCTGAAAATATTGGCTTCGCCGGTGCCGACCCAAACGATGTTTTGATCCGATGGAGCGATGGCAATGTCTCCGATGGACGAAGATGCCTCCGATTCGAATATAGGCGTCCAGGTCGTCCCCTCATTCTCGGTCTTCCAAACTCCTCCCGATGCGGTCGCTACGTAAATACCGTAGTTTTTACCTTTGGGGGTCACGACGGCAATATCCGTGCAGCGGCCGCTGATGTTTGTCGGCCCGATATGGCTCCATTCGAGATCTTTATAGGGGGATTCCGCAATCATCGCTTTATGCCTTTCAAATCCCTGCATCCGGAGCGCGGGATCCGTACAGCGGATGACCTCTCCCGCTTTCGTCGTCTTCTTTTGTGCAATAAGAGGGAATGAAATCTGCCCGATCAAAATAAAACAAATAAATGCCGACAATTTAAAAATCCTTTGAGAATTATTCATTCTCTTCTCCTTTCCCACAAATGTTCCATTCGAAAAACCCTAGAGACAGCTCATCCTGAAAAGGTATAAATTTAGGGCTCATCGAAATAATGGGCACCCGGATTTGCGATAGAGTGCAACAAAATGGATCATCTACTTCTCCCGCTCCTTCTTCTCCGATTCATATTTCTTTCGCCATTCCGCCCATTCGTGAATCATTTCTTTCACGGCCCGGGTGGATTGCCAGCCCAAACCTTGAAGCTTATCCGAAAGAAAGTGAGAATTCGCTCCGATGAAGACAATGTCCGTTCGCGTGACAGAAGGAGTGCGACCCAATATCTTCGCTAAAAATTCCGCAAAGCCGGCTTTCCGGTATGCCGCTCGAAAGCTCGTTTTTTTGCTCGGGAGCGGTGTATCCATCTCTTGATGGAGACGATTCACGATGTCCATTATGGTTACCTTCTCTGGAGAGACCACATTGTAAGCCTGTGCCTTGGTTTCATTCGGTTTCTCCAAGCACAGTCGAACGGCTTGGCACACATCCTTGACATAGACGAAGGAACTCAATGCTTTTCCTTCGTCAATCAGGACAAACCTGTTTTTCCGTAATGAGTGATAGAGCAGCGGCAGGACACCCATCCTGTCACGGGGACCCGTTACATGACCCGGCCGTAAAAACGTAACATTGAGATCTGAATACCTGCGCAAAGCTTCCTCAGATTCGAGTTTGGTTACGGAATATTTCATGAACTTGGGTCTTTCCGGAATAAGATTTTCTGCACCGTTGACGGCGGCTTTTCCATATACAGCTACACTGCTCAAATGAACGAGACGCCCGTTCCCCACTTTTCTCATGGCCTCGGCTAGATTTTTTGCGCCCTCGACATTAACTTTTCTGAACAACTCCCATGATTTGCGAGAGCCGATGAGGGCGACCGTATTGACGACGGCATCGAAGTCCTCTGTGATCGCTGTCTCCAGACTTGTCGGATCCGTGATATCCGCCACTCGATAGGAAATCCCTGCAGAATCAAGGAATGCCGCTTTGTTCGGATCTCTGATGAGCCCCTGAACTTGATAGCCTGCATTTTTCAAATACTCGGCCAGGTGCCAGCCGATAAAGCCCGTTGCGCCTGTTATAAGAACCCGCATGCTCCTTCATCCTTTCCGGTAGATATATTCGGCATGGATTATTCAATCATCTCTTCAGTATCTCCGGGATGGCATACATAGGTACGGCTCCCGCTTCGAGCAGCTTATCCATGAATTCTTGAAGTACGAAGGCATCTCCCAGCCTCGCTTTTTCAGCCGAGTATTGCTCCTCCAACACTCTGTATCCCAGAAAGTAGGCTAAAGTAAAGAAAGGCACATTCATCACCCGGTACCTGAGAAATTGCGAGTTCTTCGGAGAATCAATACCGTACTTATCAGCGAAAGCGGCGGTTCTCTCGATATCCCACCCTTCGCAATGAACCTTGACGCTGTAGATTGCAGAGGCGATCGATCTCAACATCGATCGCAGATTGGCCAAGAGTACCAGTTTATCACTCTCTGCCCAACCGGCATCTAAAATCACCTTTTGGCTCAAAGTAGCCCATCCTTCGATATAGAGTTCACCGGCAAATACCGATCGAACAATTCTGGAGTTGATGGCCGCATATTTTCCTTGAAGATAATGACCCGGGAACAGCTCGTGGGCGATGAGCACGTTCACGAGGGGGATATTGTATCTCTTGTAAAAAGCCTCTTTATCCGATTCCGGCGCATCGTCCGGAACCCAGGATATATAAAACAGGGTCATAGCATCAGGATCGAAGGCCCCGGAACAAAAAACGCCTCCCCATCGGGCCAATTGTCTGGGTGAAAGCTCGACGACAAAAGTCCGCCTTAAGGGCAAGGTGGCAACATGGTTGTCCTGAATGAACCTCTCTGCTCTGTTGGCTAGATCTCTGTACAAATTCAAGAAATCCTCAGTGTTGTCCACTCGCAAAGCTTCCAGCTTCCCGTTGATCTCCTGCATAAGCTCATTAAAATCTTCCGGAACCTTCTTATCGGGTTCCGTTTCCTTCAAATATTCTGAAGCGACTTCCCTGATTTCCTCCTTTATTTTTTCAAAATCTTCGAGTGCAATCTCGGAAAGCTGTTCCGGGCTGAGGTTCATCATAGTATGAATCCTCAATTTTCTTGCATAATCATCGCGACCTATCCCGTCCGGCAAATCCATTTTGGGCATGACGGTATTTTTTATGTGCGAAATCAAAGAGTTAAGGCACCCGACGGTCTCAAAGCATTCTTCACGAAATTTCTTGAAGTTTTCTGCATCCATCCATGTTTGGGCAATTTCGGGTAAGTTTTCCTTAAAAAAGGACGCCAGATCCTCGAACAAGTCAACACTCAGGTTCGTGCTTAAGGGGCGTCCATTCTCCAGTTTTTCCATCCCCAACCGGCACAAGCGACGGATACCCTCCAGTCGATCGCAAACCGCAATCCTTTTTTCCTTCAAAGAGAAATAATGCCGCACCAGAATATAGGTCAACGCACCCGAGATTTGGTCGTAGTAAAAGTGGGATGAGTTTTTCAAGACCTCGTCATGAATCCAACGTTCCAACTCGAGGTCGATTCGCTGTCTCAATTGATCCGCATCAACTTTATCATCGAAGGAAAGACCTCCCTGGATTTTCTCGGTTTTGTTTTTGACACGTTTATTGAAATCGATCCATATGCGGACATTCTTATCGGAAAAATCCTCGAACCGGAAGGCGGAAGGTCTATGGCCGTTATTGAAGGCCTCCGTCGGATAAAAATTTTTCCACCCTTCGATATATTCGTCGATTATTGCGGAAATACCTTCCGCAGGAGGTTTGCAGCAAATGCACAAAAAAAGCAAGAAGCAGACAACGGAGCATTTTTTCATGGGCGGTCTCCACAAGGTGTATCCAACCGTACTTTAATCGCTTCGCCCATCATTGTATAAAATTTTTTTACAAAAGCGAATCTTCTTTTTATTATCGAGCACGAAAACGCAGCAGGAGATTATTTCAAATGCCGCTTCCAGAAATCCAGCATGATCGTAAAGAGGTGGCGGCTTTGATAGGGGCCTCTGATCCCGTGTTTCTGCCAGGGATAGATCATCATCTCGAACTGGATGTTGTGCTTGAACAACTCATCGATGAAGGCTTCTGTGTTCTGGGGGTGGACGTTGTCGTCATATGTGCCGTGCACGATCAGAAGCCGTCCCTTGAGATCCTTCGCAGCTAAAACCGAAGACGTTTCTTTGTAGCCTTCGGGATTGTTTTGAGGTGTATCCTGGTACCTCTCTGTATAGATCGTATCGTAGTAATGCCAATCAGAGACGGGGTAGAGTGAGATGCCGGCCTTGAACACATCCGAATGTGTCATGGTGTAAAGCGTGGTGCAGCCTCCTCCGCTTCCGCCCCAAATTCCCAGCCTCTCGGAATCGATGTAGGGAAGCTTTGCCACCCAACGGACACCGGCCAGAATATCGCGCACGTTCTGAATCCCATAGGCTTCTCTGTAGACGGACGTTTCCAAAGCCTTGCTCTTTCCCATGCCCGCCCTCACATCGAAATGAAAGACAACAAATCCTTCCTGGGCCAGAAGGTCCTCCCACAGGGAATAGGGCCAACGGTTGACGACCACCTGCGCACCCGGACCCCCATAGATATAGACAAGGGCGGGGTATTTTTTGCCGGGATCAAAATCAGAGGGTTTGACCTGCATGAGCTGAATCTCGAGGTCGTCATCTGCTGTGTAGGTGTGGAAAGTGCGTGCCGCCAAATTGAAATCCGCGACAGCCTGATCGGCAGGCGGTGCAATCGTCAAAATCTTCTTGCCTTCCGCCTGATACAGGGACAGATCCGGGGCGTGCAAGATGCTCGAGTAGGATGCGACATAGAACTTCCTCGAAGGCGAAAACGCAGAGGCATGAACTCCCTTACCGCTGCTCAATCGCACAAGGCCGTCGCCGTCAAGCTTCACTCTGTAAAGATGCCTTTCGAGGAGGGATTCCTGATTCGAGCTGAAATAGACAAATCCGGATTCTGAATCCACACCCAGAACAGCATCCTGTGTGATCACAAGGGGCATACTGGCTGACATGACCATATATTTCCCTTTGGTCAATTGCTCAATCAGTTTGCCGGCCATGTCATACAAATAGAGATGCTGGTAGCCGTCCATTTCCGAAAGCCAGATAAATCGCCGGCCGTCTTCCAAAAAGTGCGGTGTATCGTTCAAGTTGATCCAGGCTGGCTGCATCTCTTCGAGAATCAGACGACTCTCTCCCGTCATCTTGTCCGCGAAGTAAAGCTGGAGGTGGTTTTGCTGTCGGTTTAAAGTCTGGACGGAAATTGCCCCACTGTCCGGAAGCCATTCGAAACGGCCGATATACTCATAGGTGCCGCAGCTCACCCAGGTGGTCTTTTGGTTGGAGAGAGAAACAATTCCCAGTTTCACATCAGGATTAACTTGGCCGGCTTTGGGATAGCGTTGAGGGACGACGGCCTGGGTGTCCGGCTTGAAGTTCACGAAAGTCGAGACCGACACCTCGGAATCGTCTGTCTGAAGATAGGCAATGGCACTGGAGTCGGGCGCCCACCGGTATGGGACCGTAGTGTGGTAGAAAATCTCCTCCCAGTACACCCAGGATAGAGAACCGTTGAGACGGGTTTCGGAACCATCATCGGTCAAGCGAATCTCTTTTCCGGACCTCCATTCAACCGCATAAAGATCGTTATTTTTGGTGTAGCTCACCCATCGACCGTCTGGGGAAATTGCGGATTCGGCTTCCTGTGCGTCGGTCTTTGTCAGCCGATGCCATTTTTGTGCAACACGTTCGAAACAAAACAGGTCGCCTTGAAGCTCGTAGAGCATCAGCTTTGCGTCATCCGTCATTTCCTTTGGCCAGAAGACGGATTTTGGGGCATTTTCCCCCAGGAGGTCTTTCAAACCATCGAGGAATCGATTCCTATCCACGGCTTGCTCTCGTCTTTTCGTTTTCGGGTCGAGAATTTCGAACGTCCTCTCATCGGCTTTTTTCCGTAAATCGAAAAGAAGCAGCGTGTCATCGCTCAGCCATCTGTACTGGGGAACCATGACCTTGCTCATGAGTTCCGGTGAATAGATGTCTTTCACCGATATTTTTTTTGTTGAAAAGGAAAATGGTGCCGTTACCGAAATCAATGCGATGAAACAAAATATTCCGATTGTCTTAATCAGACGCGTTCTTAACATTTCGTTCTCCTTACCGGATGAAATTAGAGGCGTGTATCCATTCCGCCGATGCTCAGGCCGTAGTATTCGAAGCATATTCTAAGATAAGATATATCAGGCGGTCCGGGATTTCAAGGTATGGCTCAGTTATAATCCACATCCACATCTACAGTGAAAAATTTATAATTCTCGTAGTCTACGGTTACATGTGATTTGACGATTTTTTTCTTGTCCCCTCTAGTGTAGGCTTCTTCGTAACGGACCCGGCTCGGGAACCGAATCCCGTTTTTTTCCACGTCGAATTCAAAAACTATCGTAAATCGAGGGTCTGCCCCGAGTTCCCTTGCTCTCCGGACTATCTCTTGCGAATTCTGAATGGATTTTTCACTCCATTCGATCTTCAAAACGGCAAAGTCACTTATTCTGACCCAGATCTTTCCATAGAGACAGTGATTCTCGGCGGTTGGATCTGGAGTCGCTTGGATGACAACGGTTTTGTCCTGTCCGAGTTTATCTTCACTGATAATTTGGTAATCGTAATGACTCTGACGTCTTTTGCCGAGCAGGGCAACAGGACCGAAGATTATTTTCCCGAATTCAAAAGACAAGGTTTCCAGGTCGGCGTGCTGTCTGTTGTATTCTTTTCCATCTTTTTTGATAAGTGTTCTGTCCTCATGAATTTTCCCGTCTTTTCTTATGTACTGCACTTCATAAAGGTATGTGTGTTTTTCTGTTTTTTGAATTGCCGTGGGAAATTTGGATCTGTAGTCTTGAGCGAGATGTGTGTAGTAGACCTTTTCGACAGTCTTTTCATTACAGACATAATCAAAGACCGCTTTTTCCAGTCTGGCACAATATTTTCCCGTTTCCTCGAGGATGAGCACCAATCTTTCGGGTAAGTTTTCGGCCCCGATTAAATCGAAAGACCCGGTGAGCGTTGAGAGACAAGATAGGAAGAACAGTATTCCGTAAAAAAGAAAAAATGGCTTGTCCTTTATAATCCGGACCCCCTATCATTTCTGAAGGATCGATCTCATATCTCGCAAAATGCAGCCTCACATAGATCTCGTGCAAGAAACACTTAATCCCTATTCCCCTGCCGTTTTATTATATCATTTATTCTTTTGGAAAAACCTTCATTCTTTATACAAACATTCTTGCACGGATTGTAGGGGCCTGCATTTATCGATCTCAAAATCACTTCTGACTCATTAATTTTCATTGGCTTTAAAAAACACACAAGGAATGCTATCATTATGGACAAGACCACGGGCTTGGGGTATGGGCACGCACATTCGAATTTTTGCAATCACTCTCTTCACCATAACCTTAGGAATTCTAGGATCTCATGAGAATAAAAACACACTCTCGGCAAATGCGAATAAGGGTAAGACGCGCAGGTTCTTACCAAAAGCAGAGAATTGACCAAGAAGGCCGACATTATCACACAAGAGATCGCCTCACTGGTCAATCTCGCCGATGAAGTTCAAATATTTCAGAGGAATAGCATCGGGGATATCCATGATGAAGGGCTTGCCGGGAAGAAAGATTCTCCTCTACATCAGCTCAGGCATCCCGGATGTATCCACAAGATTAACCGTCATGCTCACCTCAGGACAAACCGCAGCCATCGATCCGAGAACATATTTAACGAATGTACGCATTCCGGACCCTTTCGATACCTTTGAGAAAAAAAGCTATCGAACCGGACAGGAAGCGATCAAAGCGATCATCCGATATGCCAATGCAGAAAGCATACCCATTTATTCTCTGGATCCGGGCCAATTTGCGAACTCCGTCATGCCTGGCACCGTGCAACAATATTCCTCCTCCTGACCAATTGAACTGTTCGGAAAACTGGCCGACGAAAGCGAAAAACTCAAGCTCAAAAATTTGCGATGGATATCAGATGCAACGGGCGGCGAAACTTTTGGGTGAATATGGCACTTCCCGCGAAACATCTGAACTGGGATGAAAAGAAAGAAGATCCTATAAAAAATTTAACCGTGAGATTGTGGATCGAATCAACAGAAACAGGCAACAACGAATTCCAAAAACAAATGGAAATCCCCCTGAGTCTATCCCCAAATCTATTAGAGCATACCCGGACGATTGAATCCCTCTCCCTGCATTTTCAGGGGCCGAATACAGCCTTACAAATTCAAGTCGCTCCTGAGCCGCGCCCCTATTTTTTGAGCTTCTTGATGATGACCAAATCAGCCGGATTCCCACGGTAAGTCACTTTGGCTGCCAGCGCTTCGACTCTGATATCGCTTCCGTCTTTATGTTTCAATACGGTTTTATAGACAATAGGAGCATCTTTCCCTTCCATTCGCTTTTCATAGTTTTTTATCACTTGAGGCAGTTCGTCCGGATGGACATACTGCATAAACTCCGTCCCGATCAACTCTTCCACGGCATAGCCCATAGCCGGTACAACTTTGGAATTCACACGAACGATAATACTGTCCTGGAGCAGTACCATAAGTTCATCTTCTTTTTCGAAGAACAACCGATATTCATTCTCTGTTTTCGAGCGGGGCAATTCCTCCCTCTTTCTTCCCAATTCCAGACGTTCCATTTCCGTCATTTTCACATGCAAATCCATCAATTTTTTTTCAAAATCTTTTCCCTGGAAACCATCAGTTTTCATGAATCCTCCAGAAATATCGGTTCCCGCAAACCCCGAAAAAATGAGTGGATAGATACAGATCAAGAATGAAAGTAGAAAAGTCAATATAGACCACAGCTTAATCCAGAAGTTTAGTCGATCGAACAAAGCAAGAATTGAAAAATCAGGAGAAATTATTTTTGCGGCAAATGGGCCGAGTCTGGATCAGTCACGATTTTTTCGACAAGTAAGACGGATAGATATCCGTTTCTCTTTTCGAACTTCTCAAGGAGCTGTTCCCATCGAGTATTCAAATCCGTTTCCCGGCCATCGATAAAGACATGCTTGATATGAGT
>JAFGNQ010000334.1 GCA_016926925.1 Candidatus Aminicenantota bacterium | reverse complement strand
CAGACCGTCAAAACGATAGGCCTCATCGGAGCCGGGGCGGTTTTGGTCATTCTTGGGCTGACCCTCCATCCGTATTTCCCCATAAACAAGCAGCTCTGGACGAGTTCATTCGTGCTGTTTTCGACAGGTACGGCGCTCCTTTTCCTGGCAGCCTGTTATTTCCTGATCGACGGCCTTGGATTGAAGAAGTGGGCAACCCCATTTTTCGTATACGGAACCAACGCCATTGCAGCCTTTATCGGGTCCTCCTTGATGGTCAGACTCCTGCTTCTCGTGAAAGTATCATCGGCCGGGGAGAAGATGCGGCTGCTCTCCTTTGTTTACCGGCGCTTATTTGCCCCCTGGGCCGGCGAGTGGAACGGCTCCCTGGCTTATGCGGTCTGCTTCGTGCTGCTTTGGCTGGCCTTGATGATCCCTCTCTATAAAAAGAAAATTTTTATCAAAATCTGACAAGCCTTCCCGGCTTGCAGGCATCGAGGCCGCTGCTTTATTAGAATGGTCGATGGAAGAATTCCTTGGGTGATATGCAGCGTAGTGAAAAAAAATTCCAGGTACGATTAAAAAAAACACCTGATTTATGGAATTGAGTTTGACTGCATGCATGAAGGACGGTTTGTCTTTTAATCCGAGTTGCGATATTCTTGAATTCGAACATGAAGATCAAGATTGTCCGTTGGAACATTTATCTGGGCGCGGCCTTGCTGGCTGCTTCGGTGGGGCTTCTCGCTTCCGGAAATGCCTTTATGCAGACCTGGTTTTATCTCTTTGCATGGTGGCCGTTCATTCTGATTCTGGACAGCGTGAATTATCGATGGACCGGGAGGTCTCTTTTCCTGAAGCCGCAGAATGAGTTCGTCTTTATGGCCCTTGTTTCGGTATCGGTCTGGCTTGTCTTCGAGGTGTTCAACCTGAGGCTGAGGAACTGGTCCTATCACAGTCTCCCCGCCGATCTCCGGGTGAGATGGCTTGGGTATTTTCTGGCTTTCGCTTCCGTTATTCCTGCCCTGAAAGTGCTGGCCCGATTTTTTGAAAGACTGTTCCAAGGCCGAAAACTGCCGTTCACCGGTCTTAAGCCGAAACCCGGCTTGTTGCGCGCAAGCATCGGCATTGGTTCTGGCCTTCTTCTGATAAGTTTGATTTGGCCGCGACTTTTCTTTCCCTGTGTTTGGCTGGGTTTTATCTTTCTCCTGGAGCCTTTAAACCATAAACTGGGCATTCCCTCCATCTTGAGGGATATGGAGGCCGAATCCGGGATCAGGTTTTGGAGCTGGTTGTCTGCGGGGCTGGCTTCAGGATTTATCTGGGAATTCTTTAATTTCTGGGTCGGATCCCATTGGGAGTACTCCCTTCCCTATTTCGATTTCGGCCGCATCTTCCAGATGCCCGTGCTCGGGTATTTCGGCTTCCCGCCTTTTGCCCTGGAAGTATTGGCCATGTACGGACTTTTATCCTATGTGCGTCGGCAATGGCTCCGCAAAGGCTGGGCCCGGCTGCTGGGCGTCATTCTCCTGCTGGTTTTTGATGCCGGGGCCTTCCTGCTCATGGATGGGTTCACCTGGGTGCGGTAGGGGGAGATTGTCGGCTTTTGCAATCAAGAGTTTTTTCTGACATGCTTGAAATGAATCTCGAAGTCCTCTATGAGGCCTTGATCGGCAAAGCTGAAGTAGCGGTTGTTTCCGATGATGATGTGATCCAGCACTTTGAGCTGCATGATCCCGGCCGCGAAAACCAGTTCCTGCGTGATCTCCCTGTCGCTCTCCGAAGGATCGGGATCGCCCGACGGGTGATTGTGCACAAAAATCAGGGAAGAGGCGTCATGGCGCAAGGCGGCCTTGATGACTTCTCTCGGGTAGACGGCGCTGGCATCCACGGTTCCTTCGAAGAAAGTTTTCTCTTCCAGGATGGTGTTTTTCGAATCGAGGAACAGGACTTTGAATTTTTCCGTTTTGGCATCTCTGAGTGAATGATAGAGGTAGTCGAAGACTTCTTTGGAGGAATGGCACACGGGCCGGCTCATCATTTTTTCCTTTAAAAATCGGCGCGACACCTCCTGGACCAGCTTGATGCCGAACACATTGTGAGGGCCGATTCCGCTTATTTCCCGGAGGTCCTGCGCGTCGGCTTCCAGCACTCTTCGCAGCACCTTGAATTTCCGCATCGCATCCTTCGCCTGCCGCTTGCAATCCCGCCGCGGAGTTCCCAATGTCAGAAGAATTTCGACGATTTCGAAATCCAGAAATCCTTGGAGTCCTCCTTTCAAGAATTTCTCTCTGAGTCTCCAACGATGTCCCGGCTTGGAATCTCCTTTGGGTATCCCGGTATTTTTCGACTTGACCATGGTCCATTCCTTAGTAACGAACGAAACGGCGAAAAATTCGCACAGATAAGGAAAATCGAGCTGGGAGAATCAAGAAAAAAAGATCGGGAATCTCAACAAAAAACAGAGAAAGATTTTCTGTCTTCCAGATCAAATCCTTCTATTCATACCGTAATGAATCGACGGGATCTGCTGTTGCGGCCTTTATGGTCCTGTAGCTCAAAGTAAACAAAGCGATCAGCAGGCCGATAACGGCCGATAGCAAAAATGCGGGTAATTTTATGGTTGTCCGGTAGGCAAAATTCCCAAGCCAGCTCGTCATAGCATAATAGGCGATAGGCCAAGCTATGATATTCGCTATCAATATCCACTTCAAATATTCTCTCGATAATAGAATTACAATGCCTGAGATCGATGCCCCGAGAACCTTGCGGATTCCAATTTCTTTTGTACGCCTCTCCGCCGCATAAGTAATCAAGCCAAACAGTCCTAGGCAGGCTAT